>CAKPLQ010000005.1 GCA_934167685.1 uncultured Clostridia bacterium
CTACCTTGTCTAGCTCTACCTGTTCCTTTTTGTCTCCATGGTTTTCTACCACCACCACGAACTTCTGCTCTTGTTTTTGTACTTTGTGTACCTTGTCTTTGATTAGCTAAGTAGTTTACTAATACGCTATGTACAACTGTTTCGTTTGGTTCAATTCCAAATACTGCTGCACTTAATTCTACATCGCTAACTTTTTTACCTTGCATGTTATATACATCTACTTTTGGCATTTCGTAATTCCTCCTTTTCTATAACCTTATATAGCTTTTACAGCTGATTTTATTTTTAAGATAGCTCCTTTTGGTCCTGGAACACTACCTTTTACTAATATTACGTTTTTGTCTAAATCTACTTTTACAACATCTAAGTTTTGGATTGTAACTGTAACTCTTCCCATATGTCCTGGAAGTTTTTTACCTTTAAATACTCTTCCTGGTGTAGATGTTGATCCCATTGAACCTGGTCTTCTGTGATACATTGATCCATGTCCCATTGGTCCTCTGTGTTGACCATGTCTTTTTATTACACCTTGGAATCCTTTTCCTTTTGATGTTCCTTGCACATCTATTTTATCTCCTTCAGCAAATACATCTGCTTTTAATTCGTCTCCAACTTTGATTCCTTCTATTGAATCTAGTCTGAATTCTCTTAAATGTTTTTTTGCTGTAACATTTGCTTTTGCAAAATGTCCTTTTTCTGGTTTGTTTAATTTGTTTTCTTTAACTTCTCCAAATCCTAATTGTACTGCTTCATATCCATCATTTTCTAATGTTTTTACTTGAGCAACTACACATGGACCTGCTTCTAATACTGTTACTGGAATAACTGTTCCGTTTTCATCAAATATTTGAGTCATTCCTAATTTCTTTCCTATTAATGCTTTTTTCATTCTTTCTTTCTCCTCCTATTGGCTGTGCTTACTAATTATAAACTTCGTCTTGCGTTGTTAAACTTCGTCAAGATTTTTTCGCCGTACCAGCGTACTGCCTCAAAAATCTTTCCTTGTTTGCCTAGCAATACTTGTTTCTAATTACTAATCAATTTCATATTCACAGCATGGTTATCGATTTTTATTTTTTATATTTGAAACTAGTTTTTGATTTCGATGTCAACACCTGCTGGTAGTTCTAGTTTCATTAAACTATCCATTGTTTTTTGTGTTGGGTAAAGAATATCTATAACTCTTTTATGTGTTCTCATTTCGAATTGTTCTCTTGAATCTTTATGTTTGTGTGGAGAACGTAAGATTGTTACGATTTCTTTTTGTGTTGGTAATGGAATAGGACCTGATACTTTTGCTCCTGTTTTCTTAGCAGTATCTACTATTTTTTCAGCAGACTGATCTAAAACTACATGGTCATAAGCTTTTAGTCTTATTCTAATTTTTTCACTTGATACAACTGTTTTTGCCATTGTAATTTTCCCTCCTTAATAAATTTGTTTAAATTTTTTAAAATTACGCGTTGGCAAGTTACAACACTTCCGGGTGTTTTGTTTATACCCATTTTAAAATCCCAAAAATTCGCATGATGATTCTGGGATAAGTGCTTTTTTATATTAAACTTACCGCCTGGTCTAGCCAAGACATACTCCACTGAAGTTCCCTCCACTCTAAGAGTGTAGCCACATTCAGCTTCAACGCTACATTTCATGCTCATCTATTATATAATGTTTTTCTCTTTATGTCAATACTTTTAGGAAATTTTACCCAAATTTATCTTAATCTCCTTTTCTTCATCTAATTCTATCTTTTTATATGTAACTCCGCACTCATCAAAAAGTCTACGTGAAGCTATATTATTTTCTGATTCAGCGTACTTATTTGACAAATAAATAACTTCTTTTATTCCAGATTGAATTATTATTTTTGCACATTCATTACAAGGGAATAAATCCACATATATCTTTGCATGTTCTAAATCCTTTTTACTTCCTCTATAATTCAAAATAGCATTCATTTCAGCATGGCACACATAAGGATATTTTGTTTCTAAATTTTCCCCTTCTCTTGCCCAAGGAAATCTTTCATCATTAAATCCATTTGGAGCTCCATTATATCCAATTGATAAAATTCTATTGTCTTCGCTCACAATACATGCTCCAACTTGTGTATTAGGGTCTTTACTTCTCATTGCTGATAGTTTTGCAATTGCCATAAAATATTCATCCCAGCTTATATAATCTTTTCTTTTTTCCATATCAATCACCTTTCTTTTATAAAAGGCTACTTTAAGTCTTCACCTAAAATAGCCTTTAATTTATTTTTCATTTTGTTTAATTACCATTAATATACTTGCTATATACATTGTTATAACTAGTACTGGTGTAAATCTTCCAACAGGTATTCTTGCTAAAGCAATTATACTTAATAAGAATAGCTCTCCAAAGATTGGGAATATTATAGTTCTTCCAACAACTTTTAATATACCTTTTTTATAATATCTTATTGCCATATATATTAATACTAATACTCCTGAAATTGCAAATGGTACTATATATTTTTTATACATATCTATCAATTTTGTTGCAGGCACTGTATTTATTGTAGTGTCTTCTGCTGTTTGAGAAAATTCATAATTTTCTTTTATTTTATTTACAATATTATTTTTTTGTTCATCTGTTATTTCTTTTGCTCTTATTGTAACTAAATCTTTATATATTTCTACTGTTTGTACCATATTATTTGAATTGCCTAAATTTTCTTTAACTATTTCTTTTATCTTTGATACATCAACTTCTTGTTCTATATATACATCTATGCTTTGACTTTGAGAATATTTAAGTTCTTTATTAAATCCATAAATTCCAGTTACTACTATTCCTGCTAGAATAACTAGTGTCATTATAGAAATAACAATAATCTTTATATTTTTTTGTTTCATGTCTTGCCTCCTATTTGTTTTCTTTCAATTTTAATAGTGTTTTTGTTACAATTATATTATATACCGCTATTAGTACAATTCCCCAGAACATTATCATTCCAAAGCTGCTTAAGTTTGTCCAGCCTGAGAAACAAAATACTATTGTAATAATCATTATTGGTACTAATTTCAAGAATAATTCTTTATATGAACTTGTTACAGCTTCGCTTACTACATCTATTATTTTTGTTTTATTTAATATCATTTGACTTAATTTTAAATCTATTAAGATTACTAATATTATAGCTCCTATTCCTTCTATTGATATTATAACATTTGTATATCTTAACACTAATGATAATAATGCTATAAATCCAACACATGAGATGCTTGCTAATAATCCTTTTGATTTATATTTGATTATTAATATTACAAATAATACTAATAATATAATTGCTACTGCTCCAGCAAAATATAATAATTGTTGATTTGTTATATCTGAATGGACAAATCTATTATTTTGAACTTCATAATTTATTGGATATTTTCCAGAATTTATCAACATTGTTAATTCTGCAGCTTTTGCCATACTATTATTTACTGTTGTTGTATTAGATGTTTGTGATCCTATTTTTACTCTTATTTTATTTTTTTCAATTTTGTCTACATCATATTCTGTTCCTGCAATTGATAATTTAGCAACTTTTTTCGTTTCTTCAGCTGGAGTTTCTTCTGCATTTTCTGCATTCTCTGTATTTTCAGTGTCTGTTGCTTCCGCATTTGTTTCATCAGTAGTATCTGTACTTTCGTCACTGCTTTTTGATGAATCAACTGCATCTACATCATCTTTTAATATTGCATAATTATTTTGAATTTCTTCTATTTTAGCTTGTCCATCTTCTGTTAATGATATTTCTAGATAAACTTGATAAGCTCCATCAGTATTAGATGTATACGTGTATTGAGCTTTTTTCACCATTTTTTCATTTAATAATTCTGTACTTGTATCTTTCTCTTTTATTGAAACTTTTCCAGATGCTATTAAATAATATGCATAATCATCTGTTTTATCATCTTCTGGCAATTCAACTCTTATTACACCATTTTCTTTGTTTAATGAAATTGTATAATCTTGAGCATTTAAACTTTTTAATCTCTTTTCAATTGTTTTCTTTACTATTTCATAATTTTCAACTGTTAAATCTTCTTCTGCATTTTTAGTTTTTTCATCAGTAGTACCATCTGATACTTTTAATTCAATCAATCTTTCTCCTGCTAATTCTCTTCCAAAAGAATATTCCTTTACTTTATCTTCCATTCTGTTTTGCTCTTTTATATATACACCACCAAATGCAACTAGTACTATTAATATAATTGCTAATATTATTGTTGTTATTTTTACTTTTTTCATTTTATAATCGTTCCTTTCATTTTTATAATAACTTAGTACCATTTATCACTAACTCAAACCAAATATGTAAATATTTGGCTGCATATTTGCTCATCATTGTTCTATCCATAAATATCTGGAAGTAATCTAATACCGGACATATTTGTGTATCAATTGTCAAGTTTAATATCACTTTTCTTTCTTCTGCATCTATTTCTAAATTTGCATCAGTTACTGCATAATTAACTCTATCATGTATATCAAATGTTGACATATTAGTATTTGTTACTCTATCTCTATGAACGTCAGACTTATCTGCTAATATTAATGCTGCTGATATTTCACTTACTGCGGTTCCTGTTTCTTCATCATGATTTCCTATCGCCATAATTATTTCTGTTCTTTCATCTGCTGGCATCCCCATTTCTTTTAAAATGTTATATGCCAATATTGCTCCACTATGCGCGTGGTCCACTCTATTCACGCAATTTCCTATATCATGCAAATATCCTGCAATCTCACCTAGTTCAATTGTCCTTTCATCATATCCTAGTTTTCTTAAGATTTCTCCAGTTCTTGTTGATACAATTCCTATATGTCTATATGAGTGTTCTGTATAACCAATTGCTTTTATTTGCTTTTGCGATGCTTTCACAAAGGCTTGAACTTCTTCATTATTTTTGACATCTTCTAACGTTATCATCGCTCTCCTCCTTTAGTCTTTTATGATTTTACCCTATTTTTCCAAAAATATCAACTGTTTTTATGCATTTTTTCTATTAAATATAAAATTAGCCTTTGTTTACTCCTATCACTCCTCCAAACATCCCACAAATAATTCCTACTATTATTATAATAATTGATTGCATGTTTAAATTAAAATTATGATTTATTATTCCAGATAACATATATATTGACAATAAATAAATGCCCCCTATTATTGCTCCATTTATTAGTCCATTTCTTCTCATATTAAAGTTTCCTATTGAACTCCCTATAAATATACTTATTGCAGTCACTACAATTATCACTGGCGCTATAAATGTTTCACTTACATTTGTATATGTTAATATTAACGAAAATACAAATAAAAACACAAATGTGCATACTATTGAAATAACTATCCCTTTTAAAATGTTTTTTAACCCTTCCATATCCTGCCTCCTATTATATTTATATTCTATAATAGGCAATTTTATTAATTATATTTATTATTATTTTTTCCCTATCAAATTCTTTTTGATATTCTTTTTTTAATGAAGTTGCAATATCACTTAATTCATCAAATTCTGTTTCATTAACATTAAATCCTATACTTATTAATAAATATTCTATTTTTTCTCCTTGTGTATGAACTTCTGTTAATATTCCACATATTTTCTTGCCATTTAGCATTAAATCATTTGGAATTTTTATCCTTAACTCATATCCATACATTTCTTCAATTATTTGCTGGATATTTTCCGCAATTTTTATTGTTATACCTTCTAATTCACTTATTTTACACTTGGGATGACTTATTATCGTCATTGCTATATTCTTATTTTCTCCAGTATGCCATCTTCTTCCCTTAGTTCCAATTCCACTTGTTTGCATTTCTGCAATTAAAACTGCATCTCCTTTATTTTCAATTTCTTTAGCATGTAAATGAGTAGATTTAATCTCTTTATAATAATATATTTTTTGTTCTGTTTCTTTTTCTATTTTTTCTATATTCATTTTATCACCCATATTATTTTAGCACTTTAACATTATTTGCACAATTTTGTAACAACTGGTCAATTACATCATATCTAATCCTCCATACAAATTATACACATTTGTATATCCCATTCTTTTCATTATTCTCCATACATTTCTGCTTCTTCCACCATATTGACAATACGTTACTACTAACTGATTTTTCTTTGGTATTTCCTTTTCTATCCTTCTTATTATTTCATATTCCGGTATATTTATTGCTCCTGGTAAATGCTCTTCTTGATATTCTTGTCTACTTCTTACGTCTATTAAAATTGCACCTTGCATCATTTTATCTTTCAATTCTTCTGCCATTATATCTCCATTTTGTATTCCTCTACAACAGCAGCATTTTCTCCTACAAAACATTTTTATCCCCCTTTATATTATATACAAAGGGGGATATTTTTGTGATTTATTCTCTATTCTTCTATTGGTGCTTCAACAGGGCAAACTCCAGCACATGTACCACAACTTATACATGCTGCTTGATCTATTACAAAACATGTTTCTCCTTGTGATATGCATCCTACTGGACATGCTGCAGCACATGCACCACAGCTTATACATTTATCTTCTTGAATTCTATATGCCATTTTACTCACCGCCCTTCATTTTCGAATCTTTTAATTCTAGTTTTTCTAATTCTTTTAATTCTTTTTGATATTCTTTCTCTTCACTATCTGTATGTTCTCTTGCAACATCTTTTATTACTTTTATATCTTTTACTTCATATCTTTTAAATTTGTAAATTTCACCATCTTTAATCTTTACTTTTACAATTTCTTTTAATGGTTCAATTCCATCAACTTCTCCTTGGCCATCTGGAGTTTTTACTATAGCTCCTATATTAGGCAATTTTTTTAATTTATCTTCATATACTTCTTGCTCATATTTTAAGCAGCACATTAATCTGCCACAGTTTCCTGAAATTTTTGATGGATTTAATGATATGTTTTGTTCTTTTGCCATTTTTATTGATACTGTTTCAAAATCTCTCAAAAATGAGCAACAACATAATTCTCTACCACATACTCCATTTCCACCAATTCTTTTTACTTCGTCTCTAACTCCAATTTGTCTTAGTTCTATTCTGGTTTTATAAACTGCTGCTAAATCTTTTACCAAATCTCTAAAGTCTATTCTTCCATCTGCTGTAAAATAAAATAGTATTTTACTATTATCAAATTTATATTCTACATCTGTTAATGTCATTTCTAATTTATGTTCTTTTATTTTTTTATTGCACAATTCAAATGCTTCTTTTTCTTTTTTTCTACAATCTTCTGCATGTTTTAAATCTCTAGAAGAAGCTAATCTTAATACTTTTTTTAGCGGACTAGTAAGTTTATCTTCTTCTATCATTCTATTAGGTACAACTACTTCAGCGATTTCTTCTCCTTGAGTTGTTTCTACTATTACTTTTTCGCCTTTTTTTACTTCCAACCATTTAGGGTCAAAGAAATATATTTTTCCTAATCTTTTAAATCTAACTCCTATTATTCTTTTCATTTACTTGGTCCTTTCTACATTCTGCCACATTGAAAATATCATATAATCAATGCACATATCATAATTACTATTCGCTTTTATCCTTCTTTTGGTTTCTTCTACAATTTGCACACAATTAATATATTTTATATTTTGCTTACTTAACTTCATTAGTAATACATTTATATATTCTAATATTTGTTTTATTTCTTCTTTTGATTTATATATTATCTCTGCCATTTGAATTACATCTATTAAGTCTTTGTTTTGCATACTTAATAATATGTTTTCTATATTTACATATATGTCTTTTTTTTCATTTAGTTTTATTGCTTTTCCTATACTTCCTTGTGCTAATTCTATAATACTATCACTTATTTGTTGCTCCGGAAATGTAGTTTTTATATATTTTTTTATTTTTTCCTCTCTTATAGGTTCAAATTGCATTCTTGTGCATCTTGATTTTATTGTACTTAGCAAATTTCCTTCATTTGTGCATATTAATATTATAGTTATATATTCTGGTGGTTCTTCTAAAGTTTTTAATAAACAGTTTTGTGCTTCTGTTGTCATAGTATCTGCATCATCAATTATATAAACTTTATTATTTGATATAATTGGTTTTTCTGCAACTTTTCTTTGCATCTGTCTAATTTGTTCTATTTTAATTTTTCCTTCTGTTGCTTCTATTAATTGGAAATCAGGATTGTTATCAGAATCAAATTCTATGCAAGATTTACATTTGCAAGTATTATTTTTTTCATCTAAACATAGAATCTTCTTAGCTAGTTCTTTTGCTATAAGTTTTTTTCCTATCCCTTCTGTCCCACAAAATATATAACTGTGTGAAGTTTTATTTATTTCTATTGCTTTTTTTAATATTTCTTTATTTCTTTCATTTCCTATTATGTTTTCAAACAATTTTCTAATCTACTCCTCCAAATTTTGAGAATGGCCAAAATCTAAATAATACTTTTCCTTCTATTTTTTCTAATGGTATACATCCAAATGACCTACAATCTGTACTTCCAGGTCTATTGTCTCCCATTGCAAATACATAATTTTCAGGTACTGTAAAGTTGTTGAAATAACTTACATCTCTTCCACCTTGTACCATATCTGTAACAACACCTGCTTTTAAATAATTTTCTTCTAGTCTCTCTCCATTTATATATACTCCACCATTTCTTATTTCTACATAATCTCCTGGCAAACCTATTACTCTTTTTATATAACTTTTCTTTCCTTTTTCTAAAACATAATATGAAAATTTCTTTAATATTCCATCTGGTTCGTAATTATAAATAGCTACTGGATTACTTAAATCTATATCTTCTTCTGTCACTTTTGTTACACTTGGAGCTTCAAAGGTTATTATATCTCCTCTTTCTGGTAATTTCTTTATTGTTCTACTCCATCTATTTAACCACAATCTTTCATTTTCTTTTAATGTTGGTGTCATTGATGTTTGTTGCACTATTGTTGGTGTGCCTATATAATACCTAACTATCAATGCTAACGCAACTGCAATTATTATACATATTAGCCATTCTATAATTTCTCTTAAAGTTGACTTCATTTTTTCTTCCTTTCTTAATCTTAAGTTTCAAGCTTTATCAATTATATATTAATTTACGCTTTTTTTCAATAATATTTCGAAAGTTTTATTTATCAGAATTTATTTTTTCTTCTTTTGCTTTTGTTGGAACTTTTATAACTACTTCTGTTCCTTTTCCAACTTCACTTTTTATGTCTATACTTCCACCATTTCTATCTAACAAATCTTTAGCAATCGAAAGTCCTAGACCTGTTCCTCCCATTTCTCTACTACGTGCTTTGTCTACTCTATAAAATCTCTCAAAAATTCTACTTAAATCCTCTTCTGGAATTCCTATTCCATTATCAAATATTTTTATATATGCATCATTATATACAAATCCAACATATATCTTTATCTCTCCGCCTTCTTTAGTATATTTTATACTATTTGTTAATATATTTAAAACAATTCTCTCTATATCATCTTTATCGGCATATACTAAAGGTACATCAGCTGTAACAAAACATTTAACTTCGTGATTTTTCTTTTTTATTTCTATTGCCAGCTTGTCCTGACATTTTTTTACCAACTCACCCAAATCAAATTGTTCTTTTTTTACTGTAGTTCTATTACTGTCATTTCGTGAAAGAGTTAGTAAATCTGTTACAAGTTTTGCCATTCTTCTAGCTTCTGATGCTATTACATTTAAAAATTTACTTTGAGTTTCTTTATCATATTCTTCTTCTAATAGTGTATCAGCATAGCCCATTATTGATGTTATTGGAGTTTTTAACTCATGAGAAACATCTGCAATAAATTCTTTTCTCATATTGTCTAGTTTTACATGTTCTGTTATATCTTGAATTACTACTATTACTCCAACAGTTCTATCATTTTCTTTTTTGAATGGTGCAAAATATGTATTTACAAATCTATCTTCTATTTGAAATCTTTCTTCAGTGTTTGTCCAATTTTCAAGATATATAATTTTTTCCAAATTTATATTTAAATGAAGTTTTCCGAATATATCTTCAAATGTAGTATGTTCTGGTAATATATTCATCAACTTTTTGGCAGCTGGATTTATTAATATTATTTTTCCATCTCTATCAAATGCAATTATTCCATCTGTCATATGCAAAAATACACTATTATTAATATCTAAATCATCATTTGTTACTCCTGAACTTTTGATTAGTCTTGTTTTAGGAAACATTACTTTTTTCTTTAGATATCTTTTCATTAGTATTTCACTAATTGCCAAAATTACTATATCTACTACTATTATTAGTATTATCACACTTTGAATATCCATGATGCGTCCTTTCTAAGGTTAGTTCCTTACTATTTTCTTTATTTCTTCATATATTTTATCTTGTACGTTATTCACTGATTTAGAAAAAGCTTTTTCTTCCATTTTATGCATCAATTGAGGATTCTTTATTATTTTTTCTATTTCATCTTCTAGATTATCTTGTGTTAATTCGTTATTTAATATAATTTTTGCTGCACCTACATTTTCTAATACCTTTGCATTATATAATTGATGGTCTTGGCTAACATTAGGTAATGGTATTAAAATTGAAGGCTTTCCTAAATTAGAAATTTCTGTTATTGTCATAGCTCCACTTCTTGCTACTATTATGTTTGAAACATTCATTATTTCTTCCATATTATATATATATGGTAAAATTTTTGCATTTTCCACATTATTTATATCTATTTGTTTACTTGATAATTCTTCTTTTATTATATCAAATTGCTTTGGACCTGTTGCCCAAATTATTTGGTAATCTTTGTTCATTTTATTTTCTAATATTCCTATTATAGCTTCATTTATTTTTTGTGCTCCTTGGCTTCCTCCAAACACTAATACAATCGGCTTATTTTCATTAATTCCTACTGTTGTTAATATTCTTGTTTTTTCTTCTTGCGAATATTCCTTTTTTACTATTTTTACTGGAGTTCCAGTACATACTATATTTTTAGCATTTGGTATTCTTGAACGAGCTTCTTCAAATGATATTAATACAGTTTCAGATTTTGGTGCAAGCATCTTTACTGCTTTTCCAGGAAATGCATTACTTTCATGTAATATAACTGGTATATTTTCTTTATTTGCTGCCCATACTACTGGCCCGCAAATATATCCTCCAGCCCCAACTATAATGTCTGGTTTAAATTCTTTTATTATTTTTCTTGCTTTACCTGTTGCCATTAATGTTGCCCACATCTTTTTTAAATTAGCTATTGATATTTTTTTACTTAATCCATATGCCTCTATAGTTTTTAGTTCATATCCTGCTCTTGGAACCAAATCATTTTCTAAGCCTCTTGTTGTTCCTATAAAAATTATTTCTGAATTTGGTTCTTCTTGTTTTATTTTATTTGCTATTGCTAAACCCGGATTTATATGTCCTGCAGTTCCTGCTGCTGCAACTATAACTCTCATTTTTCTCTTTCCTTTCCTTATTGCGCCAAACATAGTCCAAATGTAATTATTGTTTAACTTTTATTACCTGCTCTTGATATACTAAGCAGTACTCCTACCTCGCAGAGTAATATAAACAATGCTGTTCCTCCATAACTGAAGAATGGTAATTGCATTCCTGTAACAGGCATTGATGATGTAACAACTGCTACATTAATAATCACCTGTACTCCTACTAGTGATGTAATTCCTACTGCAACTAAACTTCCAAACATATCTGGAGCTTTCATTGCAATTAAAACGCCTCTCCAAATAAATACCGCAAATAGTACAAACACAAGTATACATCCTACAAATCCTAATTCTTCTGCTAATACAGAAAATATAAAGTCATTATGTGGTTCTGATAAATATAAGTATTTTTGTTTACTCTCACCTAGTCCAGCTCCAAATAGGCCGCCTGAACCTATAGCATATAAACTTTGTATTATCTGCCATCCATCTCCTGTAGCATCTTGCCAAGGGTCTGTAAATGTTATAAATCTTGTTACTATGTATTGAAATTGCTTTTTAAATGCATCACTTACAGCATATAATATTGTTGCAACTGTTCCAATTCCTCCAGCAGCTACTATTCCTGACATTAGAAATTGCCAAAATCTGCATCCAGCCATTATCATCATAATACAACATGTTATTATTATTACCATTGATGTACTTACATGTGGTTCTAATAATAACAATCCTATTATCGGTGCTAAAAACAAAATATGTTTTACCAAGCCCTTCCAGAACTTTCCTAACTCATCTCTATCTTTTACAAGTATTCCACCATAAAAAATTATCATCAAAAATTTTACCAACTCTGATGGCTGAAATGTTGTAAATCCTAAATCAATCCACCTTTTGGCCCCATGACTATCTGTACCAATTACCAAAACCAATATTAACAATATTGCCGAAAGTCCCCAGGCATGTTTATAAAATTTTTGATATATTCTATAATCTATTTTAGATACAAAATACATTCCAAATAATCCTAATACTGCAAAAATCAACTGCCTTACAAAAAAGTAATAACTTTTATCATATTTTTGTAAAGCTGTTGGTGAGCTTGCTGATAATACCATTACTAATCCAAGCGAAAGTAATAATAAAACCGTTATTACTAATGTAAAATCAACCGAATTATTTAAAAACTTAGAAAAACCTGCCATCTTATTTTTTTTCTTAGCCATTTTCTTCTCCTTTTATTTATATTATCTTTAGTCCTATAACACACACAACCAAAGTAATAACACTAAATAACATTACAACTTGATTTTCTCTCCATCCAGATAATTCTAAATGATGGTGAATTGGTGCCATTTTAAATACTCTTTTTCCTGTCTTTTTAAAATATGCTACTTGTATAATAACTGAAACTGTTTCAATTACTGGAATTAAGGCTATTAAAATTAATATAAGTGGCATTTTTAAATATAATGCAATTCCAGATATTACACCTCCTAAGAATAATGAACCTGTATCTCCCATAAATACTTTAGCAGGATGAATATTAAACATTAAAAATCCTAAAACTGCTCCAATTACTATTGCTCCAAATATCACAATTTCTTTTACTCCTAATGTTGTTGCTATTATTGTTAAACATGTAATAATTATTGTGCATACACTTGATGATAGTCCATCAATTCCATCTGTCAAATTTACTGCATTTGTTGTTGCAAGTATTACTAGTATTGCAAATGGTATATATGCATAAATCGGAATTGTTATATATTGTTTTAAGATTGGTATATATGTTTCTGTTCCTATATTTAATCCCTTTATTAAATACATTATATAGGCTACTGATATTATCAGTAACCCTAACATTTTTAAACTTGGCTTTAAACCTTTTGTATTTTTTAATACTAATTTTTTAAAATCATCTATAAAGCCTATAACTCCAAATCCTATTGTTAATCCTAGTATTGGTAATAAATTTTTTGCTAATTCTAAATCTACATTTCTATAATAAATATATGCAGCAATTGTTACAATTACAATTCCTAACATTATTATTATTCCACCCATTGTTGGTGTTCCTTGTTTTTTCAAATGACTTTCTGGTCCATCATCTCTTTCAATTTGCCCTACTTTTAATTTTTTTAATATTGGTACTATTATAATTCCTAAAATTACTGTTATTGCAAATGATAACAATAATGTTTTTGTTTGAAATTCCAATTTTATCAACCTTTCTATTGTTAACTTTTGTATTATCCTATTATTTCATTTACTATTATTCTTTCATCAAATGGGAACTTTTCTCCATTTATTTCTTGATATGGTTCATGCCCTTTTCCTGCAAGAACTATTATATCTAATTTTGTAGCCATATTTATTGCTTCTTTTATTGCCTCTGTTCTATCAACTACAACTTTATAATTTCCTTTTGTCTTTTTTATTCCTTCTTCTATTTCTTTTACAATTTCTTCTGGCTTTTCTGTACGTGGGTTATCTGATGTTATAAATGTAAAATCTGCAATTCTTCCAGAAATTTCTCCCATTATTGGTCTTTTAGTCTTATCTCTATCTCCTCCACATCCAAATACAGAAATTACTTTTCCTCTTGTATAGCTTTTTACTGCTGATAATATATTTTGCAAACTTTCTGGAGAATGTGCATAATCTATCATTATTGGTATTTCTTTTTTATTTGGCACCATTTCTGACCTACCTGGTACTTTTATTTCTGCTAATGCTTCTATTACTTTATCTGATGGTACTCCTAACTTTTTAGCAACACATATAGCTGCTAGTGCATTATATACACTGAATCTTCCTGGAATATCTACTTTTACTCTTTCATTTCTATCAGAAACTTTTACTCTAAAATCTACATATGAATTTGTTATTGTTATATCTTTTGCTAATACTTCGCAATAATTATCAATTCCATATGTCATTATATTACTATCTGGAAATAGCTTTGGAACTTTAGCTACTTGTATATCATCAACATTAATTATTTCATTATCACACATTTTGAATAATTTTAATTTTGATTCAAAATAATCTTGCATATTAGGATGTTCTTTTTCGCTAATATGGTCTTCTGAAAAGTTTGTAAATAATACTATGTCAAAAGCACAACCATCTACTCTATGTAATTTTAAGCTTTGTGATGATACTTCCATTACAACATATTCTACGTCAGCCTCTACCATTTGTGCAAATGTTCTTTGAAGTTCTATACTTTCTGGTGTTGTTCTACTACTTTCTGAAATCATTCTTCCATTTATATATGTTGCAATTGTTCCTATTAATCCAACTTTATGTCCTGCTCTTTCTAATATCTCTTTTATCATGAATGTTGTTGTTGTTTTTCCTTTTGTACCTGTTACCCCTATTAATTTAAATTTTCTTGATGGATTTCCATAAAAATTACAACTACAAATTGCTAATGCCTCTCTTGTATCTTTTGCCATTATTACTGTAACATCTTCTGGCAACTCAATACCTTTTAAATCAGCACCTTCTTCTATCATTACTGCTTTTGCCCCTGCTTTTATTGCATCATTTATATATTTATGTCCGTCTACACTAAATCCTTTTATTGCAACAAACATATCTCCTTCTTTTATATTTTTAGAATTACTGTCTAAATTATTAATTTCAATATCTAGACTTCCTTTCGCTTTTAATCCTTCTAATCCTATTAATACTCTTTTTAACTCCATTATTTTTCTCTCCTTTAATTTATACACTTTTTACGTGTTCAATTATTTATTAAGATTGAAGCACTTGCTTACAAACTTGCTTACATTATATAACTAATTTTCTTTTTTGTATAGTAAAAAGATGAAAAAAATCACTTAATTATATTTATTAAGTGATTCTCTTTTTTATGATTTATTTCAAGGCTGCATTTAACATCCATATCTTTTTGGAATAATCAGCTAAATAATCATCCATAAGTGCTGATGTTGCATAATATTCCTTGTCTTCCGCTTCTTGTTTTATTTGAACTGCCATTTGTTTTAACTCTTGTAAATCATGGATTACATTTTCCATTATATCAATACTTTTTACTTGTTCATTTTTAGCTTCTCTTATTTTAGAATTTTCTATAAAATCTTTCATAGTTCCTAATGGTTGATGACCTAATGATAAAATATGTTCCGCCACCTCATCTATTTGCTCTCTTATTTCATCATAATACTCTTCTAATTTTTCATGTGTTGTAAAAAATCCTTTTCCAATTACATTCCAATGATAATTTTGTAATTTTACATTTACTATTTCTAAGTTACTTAGAAATTCATTCAATTTTTTTACTATTCCTTCCATAACGTACCTCGCTTTCAGGTACATTATTTACAAATTTATTATTTTTTATTCAAATATACTTCCAACTTCTATTTTGTTTCCTCTTAAAAAATCTTGTATATTCATTCTTTTAGCATTTTCGCCTTGAATTTCTAATATTTTTACTATTCCATTTTTGGCTTTTATATATAAACCATCTTTACTATCAGATTTTAACACTGTTCCATTTCGAACATCTACATTATCAGCCTCAACTACATCTACTTTCCAAATTTTGATTTTTTTTCTATTTAAATATGAATATGTTCCCATTATTGGATTTAAACCTCTAACAAGATTTTTTATTTCTTGTGCGGTTTTATTTTCCCAATCAATTTTTGACATTTTCTTATCTAACATTGGAGCCATTGTAAAATCTTCTCCTTGTGGAATTCTTGGAGCTGTTTTATTTTCAATTTGTTCTAATGTTTTTACTAAAAGTCCTGCTCCTATTTTGGCAAGTCTATCCCATAATTCTCCTGTTGTTTCATCTGGTGCAATCTCTGTTTCTTCTTTTAAAATCATATCTCCTGTATCCATTCCAACATCCATATACATTGTTGTTACACCTGTTACTTTTTCTCCATTTATAACAGCCCATTGTATTGGAGCTGCTCCTCTATATTTAGGCAATAAAGAACCATGCACATTTATACAACCGAACTTTGGAATTTCTAATATTTCTTTTGGCAAAATTTTTCCATATGCCACTACACATATAACATCAGGTTCTAACGCTTTTATTTCTTCTATAAAATCTATATTTTTTCTAACTTTTTCTGGTTGATATATTTTTAATTCTTTTGATATAGCAAATTCTTTTGCAGGAGAAGCAACCATCTTCATTCCTCTGCCTTTTGGTCTATCTGGATTTGTTACAACAGCTAATATTTCATGTCCTGCATTATATACAGCTTCTAATGATTTTTCTGCAAAATCAGGAGTTCCCATAAATACTATTTTCATTTTCCAACCTTGCTCCTTTCGATTATTATTTTTGCAATATCTGCAAAATTTTGGATTGATAACTCTTCTGCCCTAACATTTTCATTTAAATTCAATTTTTTTAATATTTGAATTCCTTCTTCTTTGTTTATAAAAACTTTCGTGTTTGTTAAAGCATTTAATAATGTTTTTCTTCTTTGCATAAATGCACTTTTAATTATCATAAACATTACTTTTGTATTTTCAATATCTACTGCTGTTTTATCGCGTAGATTTAATTTTATAACTTCTGAAGTCACTTCTGGTTCTGGAATAAATGAACTATTAGGAACTTCCATTATTTTTTCTGATTCACAATAATAATATACTGTATGTGTTATTGCACCAGTATTTTTTCCGCCTGGTGTTTCTATCAATCTATCTGCAACTTCTTTTTGTATCATAACTGTTATACTTTTTATATCAAGCTTTTCTTCAAGTAATTTCATTATTATTGGAGTAGTTATATAATATGGTAAATTAGCAACTATTTTTACATTTTCGATTTTTCCTTCTTTTTTATTTTCACTAATAATTTCATTTAAATTTACTTTTAATATATCTGCATTTATTAATTCGAAATTATCATATAATCCAAACCTATCTTGTAAAATTTTTATCATTTTGGTATCTAATTCTACACATAATACTTTTCCTGCTTTTTCTAATAGATATTTAGTTAATGTTCCTAAGCCTGGTCCTATTTCTATAACCATATCACTTTTAGATATTTCACTACTATTTACTATATTTTCTACAACTTCATTATTTATCAAGAAATTTTGTCCTAAACTTTTATTTGCTCTTATGTTATACTTTTTCATAATATATCTTGTTTCTTCTAATATATCCATAATTTGCCGTTCCTTTCATTGCTTATTATACCCAATTTTCAAGCTTTTTGTCAAGTTAGCTACATTATTTCCTTTATATGATTTATATTACATTTCCCATTATTAATAATAATTTCAATAACATCAAATCTAACATCATATTTATAAAGTTTATTTTGATAGATATATATATTTGCAGAACTTTTTAAGTGTTTTCTTTTTAATCTATTAACAGCCATTGCAGGTGTACCATATTCTAAATTACTTCTAGTTTTAACTTCTACAAACACTATATAATTATCCTTTTTTGCAATTATATCTATCTCTCCCCTTTTAGTATAAAAATTAGTGTTCAATATATCATATTTTTGATTTCTTAGATATCCTTGTGCTATCTTTTCTCCTATTATTCCAAATTTTCTTGTATTCAATTTAATTTTCCTCGTTTCTAACAAATTTATGTCCTGGTTTTTCTACAATTTTTCCTTCTAGTTGCAAAAGCATTATTTTATAATTTACTTCACTTATCGGAAGTTTAGTTTTTCTTGCTATATAATTTATATCTTTGGGTATATCATCTATTTCTTTAAATACGCTTACTAATTCTGGTGAAATATTAAAAAGTAAATTTTTCTTTTTATTTTTTTTAGTAAGTTTAATTTCTTGATTACTTTTATGAATATCACAAATTACATCTTCAACACAAGTAACTAATTTAGCACCTTGTCGAATAAGTTCATTTGTGGTCTTTCCTTTTATATTTTCTAAACTGCTTGGTATGCAAAATAATAGCCTTTCATTTTCTATTGTATATCTTGCAGTAACTCTAGTTCCACTTCTATATCCTGCTTCTACCACTAATGTTCCAATGCCTAATCCTGCAACAATTCTATTTCTTTCTAAAAACTTTGGAGAATCCGCACTTATCGAATTTTCATATTCTGAAATTATTACTCCATTATTTTCAAGTATTGGTTTTATGAACCCTTTATTTGTTGCTTTGCAAATATTATTTAATCCTGATGGCAAAACAGCTATAGTTTTTCCTGTATTCTTTAAACAAGTTTCATGTGCTATACTATCAATTCCATAAGCGAGTCCACTAATTATATTTATATTATATTCAACCAAGCCTTTTACAAATCTTTTGCACATTTTTTCGCCATATTGTGTATTAGTTCTTGAGCCTACTACAGCAATTCCAATTTCATTTAAAATCTCTATATTTCCTATAGCATATAGTCTTGATGGCGGATTTTCTATATCTCTTAGTTTTTGTGGATATTTTTCGCTTGCATATTCAATTAAAACTGGTTCCATATTTTGTCACCTCATCTTTCAATGAAAACTTATCTAAGGACCTATATTGAATAGCTTCAGCTACATGCTTAATTTCTATATTTTCCTTTCCATCTAAATCGGCAATTGTTCTTGCTACTTTTAAAATCTTTTCATATGCTCTAACACTTAATTTAAACTTTTTGAATGCATCTTGTAATAGCTCTTCACTTTTTCTATCTAACTGACAAAATTCCGTAATCATTTTTGTTGTAATTTCCGCATTTGAATGAATCGAACAATTTTTATACCTCTCAAGTTGTATTTGTCTTGCTTTATTTACTCTATTTTGTATCATTGCTGAATTTTCTACATTTTCTCTAGAAGCTATTTTTTTATACTTAGGTCTTTGCACTTCTACCTGTATATCAATTCTATCTAATAATGGACCACTTATTTTTCTTAAATATCTGTGTATTTCTTGTGGTGTGCAATTACATACTTTTTCTTCATCACCATAATATCCACATGGACAAGGATTCATACTTGCAATAAACATAAAATTGCAAGGGTATCTATAATTTCCACTTAACCTATTTATTGTTACTTCTCTATTTTCTAATGGTTCTCTTAGTGATTCTAAAATATTTCTATTAAACTCCGTCAATTCGTCTAAAAACAGCACACCACAATGGGCTAAACTTATTTCTCCTGGCTGTGGTACTCTCCCACCACCAATCATTGTACTTATGGGTACTGTATGATGAGGCATTCTAAATGGTCTCTTCATCATTATTCCATCTCTTTCAAGCTCTCCCGAAATACTATGGATTTTGGTAACTTCCATAGCTTCTTCTATAGTTAATTCAGGTAATATCGTCACTAATCTTTTTGCCATCATCGTTTTTCCTGAGCCTGGACTTCCTATCATTAGGCAATTATGCCCACCAGCTGCCGTTATCTCTAGAGCTCTTTTCACATTTTCTTGACCTTTAACTTCAGAAAAATCAATATTATAATTTTCTGTATACTTTATTTTTTGTGGTTTATATTTTTCTATCTCACTTTCTGCATTTAAATGTTTTACTAATTCTTCTATATTCGAAACAGGTATTATATCTAATTCAGAAATTATTGCTGCTTCATTAGCATTTGCCTTTGGCAATATTACTGTTTTTATTCCTAATTCCTTTGCTTCAATACATATTGGTAATACTCCATTTATTCTATTAACTTTTCCATCTAAAGATAGTTCACCTATAAATATTGTATTTGCAAGTTTATTTATGTCTATTTGCGGAATTGCACCTATTGCAATCAATATTCCACATGCAATTGCTAAATCAAAACTGCTTCCTTCTTTTCTAATATTAGCTGGTGCTAAATTAATTAATATCTTTTTATTAGGAAATTCTATTCCTGAATTTTTTATTGCTGTTTTTATTCTCTTCTTTGATTCTTTTACTGTAGCATCTGGCAATCCGACAATATCAAACTCTGGCAATCCATTGCTTATATCTGTTTGAATTTCAATCAAATTTCCATCCAGTCCATTTAATGTTATTGACTTGATTTTTGATAACATGTTTTTCCCTCCTAAAATTTAAGTTTTTTTATTGATTTTTATGTACTTTTAGTATAAAATGTATATAAAATTTTACAAAAGAATGGTGATAGTATGAAAAAGAAAAAAATAAAAGTAAAAACAAAAAGTGATATAAATGTTTCTAATAAAATTTCCCAGAAAAGGATTGGTACAATTTTAATTATTTCTGTACTGTTTATGGTTGCACTACTTGGCCGTGTGGGCTATTTGCAATTTGTTGGTGGAAATCGTCTTCAAACTCTTGCAACTTCTCAACAAACATTAACTGAAACAATTTCTGCCAAACGTGGTACCATATATGATTCAAAAGGAAAAGTGTTAGCTATAAGCTATGATACTGATAAAGTTTATATAACTCCTTCTTTAATAAAAGATGACAGTAATAAATCTATTATAGCTCAAAGTTTAGCATCAATTTTAGAAATAGATTATAATGAATTACTTACAAAACTCCAAAATACATCAGATAAATTTCTTGTAGCTTCAGAAGTTGAACAAAATAAAGTTGATGAAATAAATAATTGGAAAAGTAAATTAAAATTTTCAACTGGTATTAGTTTCGAAGAAACGACTTCTCGTACTTATCCTTCTAAAACATTAGCATCTACTGTTATTGGATTCGTAGGTTCCGACAATCAGGGATTATCTGGAATCGAATCTTCTTGGGATTCATTTCTAAGTGGTACAGCAGGAAAATCAGTAAGTTTGAAAGATGCAAGTCAATCTGAAATTGCTAATTCTAATCAAACTTATATAGCTGCTGAAAATGGATATGATATTTCCTTAACAATAGATTCTAATATTCAAGGCATCGTAGAAAATAAATTAGCTCAAGCTGTTGATGAGTATAAGTGCGAAAGTGGTATTACAATCGCAATGGACCCTTCTACTGGTAAAATATTAGCAATGGCTGATTATCCGAATTATGACTGTAATGAACAAAACACACCAAATTCATATTTAGCACAAACATGGGATTCACTTTCTTCTGCTGATAAGAGTAAAGCTCTTTACAGAATGTGGGCTCCTAAAGGAGTAACTGATACTTATGAACCAGGTTCTGTTTTTAAAATAGTAACATCTTCAATCGCCTTAGAAGAAAACATTGTTGATACAGATACTATTAATTTTAATTGTACTGGTGCATATTATGTTCCTGGTGAATCTAGACCAATTAAATGTCATAAATATCCCTACTCTCATGGTGCTCAAAGTTTAAGATTAGCCCTTGAAAATTCATGTAACCCTGCATTTGTAGAATTAGGTTTAAAAATAGGAAAAACTCGTTCTTATAAATACTACGAAGCCCTTGGCTTCTTTGGAAAAACTGGAATTTCACTTTCAGGAGAACCCAAAAGTATATTTTACGATATAAATAAGATTAATGACCATGAACTAGGAACTATGTCTTTTGGTCAACGTTTTACAATTACACCGCTTCAAATGATTACTGCAGCATGCGCAATAGCAAATGATGGAACTTTAGTTCAACCACAAATTGTAGACCATATAACAAATACTGATACAGGTGAAGTTACAAACTTTAACACTACAGAAGTACGTCAAGTATTTTCTAAAGAAACTTCTGACAAGGTAACTTCTATGATGGAATCTGTTGTAGAACATGGTACAGGTTATAGGGTAAAATATGATGCTAGTGTAAAAGAAAGTATGTCTGGATATTCAATTGGTGGTAAAACCGGTACTTCTGAACCAATTAACGGTTCATCTGATGGATATGTTGCTTCTTTTTTAGCAATTTCTCCTGTTGAAAACACAAAAATCGTTTTACTAGTTATCTTAAAAAATCCAGGCGAAGGCGTAAATCATAATGGTGGACAGATTGCTGCTCCTACAGCAGGAAAAATGCTTTCTGAAATTTTACCTTATATGGGAATTGAAACTGGAAATAAAGATTCTGGAAATAACACAAATATATCTGAAAAAGATTTATATTAATTTTTTAGATGCACTATTGAATTTAGTGCATCTTTTTATATTCTTCTAATGCTGTTGCAACTTGGTCTGGACAAGATGTTCCTCTTGCACCACACTCTATGCCTTTTAGCATTTTAATTACTTCATCTACACTCTTTCCTTCAACTAGTCTTGATACTCCTACTGTATTTCCTGGGCATCCACCTATTATTTGTAGATGTTTTATTATATCATCTTCAATGTCAAATATCATTTCCATTGAACAAACTCCTTGAGGTTTATATGTATATTTCATCTCTTTCTCCTTTCGCTATAATATATAATTAATTATACTATAGCTAATTACAAAAATCAATACTACAAATTATACCTTTCAGTCCTATTCATTTTTATACCAACCAACAAAACATCGTCATCTTCAAAGTATTTATTCAACATTTCGAGTTTATTTTTTTCATTTTTATTTTCTTGAATATAATTAGAAACATCAATAAAATCAACTTCTGTTCCTGTTTCTAAAATTTGAGTTTTATTATTTTCTATTGTTAAAAACACTCTTTTCTGATACTTAGTTTTCGTTAAATCCGAAATCAAGACTTTGTTTACAATACATTCTATATCTTTTTCTTTCTCTATCATCTCTTCCTCGTAAATCGTACACCAATAACAAAATATAGATTCCTTAATTTTGCTGTTTTTTATCATTTTTAAATACATTTCCACTTCTTCTTCTGAATCTAAAATAGCCCTTACTTTTATTAATTCAAATTCATATTCTGAAATATTTGATAATTGTATGTTTTTATCATATTTAATCTCTTTTATATCTAATTTTAGTATATTTGTTAATACGTCTTTTAATATTTCATTATCTTCATTATTCATTAATTCTTTTAATTTTAATACTTTTTTTTCTATAATAATTCCTCCTTTGATACAACAAATAACAATAATAGTTGATACTATCATTATGTTTTATTGATTTTAATTAATAAGATTTAAATAAAGTTATAACTTTTATGAAAAAAATGTAACTGATTTAATTTTTTAAGAAAAAATTTATGTTACTAAAATTATATAATTCTTTCAAATTATATTTTCTTTTCTTTATTTTGTCAATACCAAAAAAGATTTTTTCAAAACTTTTTCCGACAAATTCTGACATAATTATTTAAATCTCCACAAAAATACCCAGATTTTATAATCTGGGTATCTCTTTATTATTTATTTGGGATATAATAACCTACTCCTCTTTTAGTTATTAATATTTGTGGATTTGACGTGTCTTTTTCTATTCTTTCTCTGATTCTTCTAACTGTTACATCCACAGTACGAATATCTCCATAATATTCATATCCCCAAACTCTTTCTAACAATGCCTCTCTTGTTACTACTTGTCCTGGTTGTTGAGCTAAAAATTTTAGCACTTCAAATTCTCTTAATGTTAAATTTATAACTTTTCCGTCTATATGTACTTCATATTTTTCTAAATCTAACACAAGTGAACCTACTTTTATCATGCTTGCTTTTTTAGCTTCTTTTTTCTCATCACTTTTTTGTGCAACTGTTTGAGCTTCCATTGAGGCTTCTACTTTTCTCAAATTGGCTTTTACTCTTGCAACAACTTCTCTTACACTAAATGGTTTTGTTATATAATCATCTGCACCTAATTCTAGTCCAACTATTTTATCTAGTTCATCATCTTTAGCAGACACCATTAATATTGGAACATTATATGCATTTTTTATCTTTTTGCATACTGTTAGTCCATCCATTCTTGGAAGCATTACATCTAATAATATAAGGTCTGGTCTTTTTTCTAAAGCGATATCCACAGCTGTTTGACCATCATTAGCTTCTATAGTGTTATACCCTTCTCGGGTTAAATTATGTACTAATAAATCAACTATCTTTTGTTCATCATCTACAATTAGAATTGTTTTCTTTTCATATTCATAATTATCGTTCATGCTTCACATACCTCCGTATTATAGTCTTATTTATATCACAAATTCCAATAAGTTACAAGGTTTTTTGCCTATTTTTTTGACATTTATTACAAAACAGATAAAGCTTTTAATATTCCTAATTTTCCATATTCATATGTAAGTCCTCCTTGCATATATGCAATATAGGGTTCACGTATAGGGCCATCGCAACTAAGCTCTATTGTTGAGCCTTCTGTAAAAGTTCCAGCTGCCATTATTACTTTATCATCATATCCTCCCATATCACTTGGCTCTGGAACTACATAAGAATCTATTGGAGACCCCATTTGAATTCCTTGGCAAAATTTTATCAATTTATCTGCACTACCTAATTCTATAGTTTGAACTATATCAGCTCTAGGTTCATCATATTTAGGATTTACATTATATCCTAATTTTTCTAAAATTCTACTTGCAAATACTGCCGTTTTCACACTACTTGCTACAACACTTGGAGCAAAAAATAGTCCTTTTATAAATGCTGTATTTTGATTTAGTGATGGTCCTATTTCTTTTCCTATTCCCGGTGCTGTTAATCTTTCTGCACATAATTCTATCAAGTCTTTTTTTCCTGCAATATATGCTCCGCTTGTTGCTATTCCTGCTCCCAAATTTTTCATTAATGAACCAACTATAATATCAGCTCCAACTTCTGTTGGTTCTTTTTCTTCTACGAATTCTCCATAACAATTATCTACCATAATTATTACTTCTGTATTAACTTTTCTAATTGCCTTAATTACTTTTTCTATTTTATCAATTGTCAAGCTTTTTCTTGTTGAATATCCTTTTGAACGTTGAATTTCTATTAATTTTATATCTTTTTTTGCTACTCTTTCTTCTATTGCCTTTACATCAAAATCGTCTTCTACTAATTCTATCTGCTCATATTTAACTCCAAATGATTTCAAAGAACTCTTGCTTTCTTCTTTACTTATTCCAATAATAGTTTGTAACGTATCATAAGGTGCACCCGAAATACTCAACATTGTATCTCCTGGTCTTAATAGTCCGAATAATGTAACTGCTAAAGCATGTGTTCCAGAAATTAATTGAGCTCTAACTAATGCATCTTCTGTTCTGAAAATTCTAGCATATATCTCTTCTATTTTATTTCTCCCAATTTCATCAATTCCATATCCTGTAGATGAATGTAAATGCATTTCTGATAATCTACAATATTGAAATGCTTCTAATACTTTTAAACTATTAGTTTCTTTTATTTTATCAATTTTTTCAAATTGTGGTTGAATTTCTTTTTCTACTTCTTTTGATAACTCTAATATTTCTTTTTTTATTCCAAATTCTGTATACATTTTTTCTCTCCTTTTCTAAACTGCAACCATTATACCATATTTTCATTTTAATTTAAACCCTTCTAGCCAGTTTTACTCATAATATCTTTTTTCATTTTATTTATTATCTTTTTTTCAAGTCTAGAAATATAACTTTGCGAAATTCCTAATTCATCTGCAACTTCTTTTTGCGTTTTTTCTTTTCCGCTAATAAAGCCAAATCTCATCTCCATAATATTTTTCTCTCTATCATTTAATTTTTTTATAGCTTCTTTTAAAAGTTGCATATCAACTTCATCTTCTAATTTTCTATATGTAACATCTGCCTCTGTTCCTAAAATATCTGATAATAGCAATTCATTTCCATCACTATCCTTATTTAATGGTTCATCTATAGAAACTTCAGATTTCAGTTTATTATTTCTTCTTAAATACATTAATATCTCGTTTTCGATACATCTAGAAGCATATGTTGCTAACTTTATCTTTTTTTCAGAATTAAACGTATTTACACCTTTCATTAGTCCAATAGTTCCTATAGAAATTAAATCTTCTATTCCAATCCCTGTATTCTCAAATTTTTTAGCAATATAAACAACCAATCTCAAATTTCTTTCAACCAATAATTTTTTAGCTTCTACACTCTCTTCTGTATCAAGTTTTTTTATTGTTTCTTCTTCTTCCTCTGCAGATAATGGTGGAGGGAGTGTTTGACTTCCTGCAACATAAAAAATCGGCAGAATTTCTTCTAGGTTTCCTTCCATGTATTTTGCACAAATTGAATCTATACTCTTTTTTATAAATTCTATTATTTTCATAATTAATCACATTCCTTGCATATATTTAGATTTTTGCGGACATCTATAAACCTTATTCTTTCACCTCCACTTCTGTTTTTATTTTATAACTTTTTATATGCAAAGGCTGTCTTTTCTTATTGTAGAAAAAAAGAAATAATCGCTAATTTGCGATTATTTCCTACATTTTTTCTATATTAATTCCAATCCTATTAATGCTCTATATTCCCCTTTTTTAGTAAGTGATTTATCATATATACCTATTATTATATTATTAAAAGTTTTTCTTTCTTCTTCTTTCTCTACTTTTATTTCATCAGCTTTTATTCCTAATAACATTCCATTTTGTTTTCCAAGAGACGAAAATGGAATACACCTTAACCTTGATACATATTCCTTTGGAACAGTATCTAAATCTCCTGCTAGAACATTATCTATATTATTAATTATCTCTTTTGGCACTATTTTTTCTAACAAACTACTTTCTACTATTACTACTGGTGTATTAGTAATTGGCTCTCTTGCCAGATTTCCTGTATCTATCATTGCCCTAGTTTCTACTTCTTTACCATTTAATTTAATCTTTATTTCACAATACATATCCTTAGCATTAAGCTTTGTTTTAATAATTTTTATTGATATCTTTATCACAATAAATGCTATAATTGCTCCCAAAAAAATCACTTTTAACACATATTCTCCAACAAATATTCCATTTTTTATAAATATGTCTTGTGGTTTTATAAAATAAATTAAATATAATGCAACTCCTCCAAATACAAAAGATGTTAAATAAAATATCAATATCTGTTTCAACAATATTTTCACATTTTGTGGATTAAATGCTACATATATCATTGCAATTGCTAAAATCATCTTTAAGATTATCGATGTATATATATGTAATTTTGTAGCATAAGTTATTATTGCATACACACTTCCTAATACACTTGAAATAACTACTCTTGCTAATTGAGGTTTTATCTTTAAAATTATTGATGTTGCATATAAAATTATAGAATTCATTATCAAATTCTCTAAAAATATTATATCAATATAAATAGTTATAATAATCACTCTTTTCTTTTTTGTTATTAATTATATTCTATTCATTAAGAAAAAAGTGTAGAATTTTGATTTTAATTCTACACTTTTTATATAAATTACATATTTTTATTTTTGTTTTTACGTAAGAATGCTGGTATATCTAAATCTCCTTGTGAAGAGTTTACATCTGATGCTGGTATTGAACTTGTCTTCTTTTCCCAAGGTTTATTTATAAAACTATCTACTGTAGATGCTGTTCTAGCTTCTGGTTTTTCGAACCCTGTAGCGATGACTGTAATTTGAATTTCATCTTTCATATCTGGGTCTGTAACTGTACCAAATATGATATTAGCTTCAGGGTCTACACTGCGTTGAACTAATTCTGCAGCAGTATTTACTTCATGTAATCCTAAATCTTCACCACCAGTTATATTGATAATTACACCTCTAGCTCCTTCTATTGAAGTTTCTAGTAATGGACTTTGTACTGCTTGTTTTGCAGCATCTTCTGCTCTGTTTTCACCAGATGCTCTACCAATCCCCATATGTGCCATACCTGTATTTAACATTATTGTTTTAACATCTGCAAAGTCTAAGTTTACTGTTCCTGTAACAGCTATTAAGTCAGATATTCCTTGAACACCTTGTCTTAATATATCATCTGCCATTCTAAATGCTTCATTTATTGATGTTTTTCTATCAATTACTTGTAATAATTTATCATTTGGTATTACTACTAATGAATCTACTTTTCCTTTTAAGCTTTCAATTCCTCTTTCAGCTTGTGAAAGTCTTTTTTTACCTTCAAATGTAAATGGTTTTGTAACAACACCTATTGTTAATATTCCCATTTCTTTAGCAGCTTGTGCTACTATTGGTGCAGCTCCTGTACCTGTTCCTCCACCCATTCCGGCTGTAACAAATACCATATCTGCTCCTCTTAATGTTTCAGCTATTTCTGATTTATTTTCTTCAGCTGATTGAGCACCAATGTCAGGGTTTGCACCTGCACCTAGTCCTCTTGTTATTTTTTCTCCTATTTGAATTTTTGTTCCTGCTTTTGATTTTGTTAATGCTTGTCTATCTGTATTAACAGCTATAAAGTCAACTCCTTTTATGCCTTCTTCAATCATTCTATTTACTGCGTTATTTCCAGCGCCACCTACACCTATTACTTTTATTGTGGCTGTTCCGTCCATCATTGTAACGTCTTCACATTCCATCATAAAGATTTCCTCCCTATTAAAACTATATTTTGATTAATTATTATTTTTAATTTTAAGAATAAAAAAATTCTTTTATTCGCTCAATTATCGCCTTAAATACACTTTCGTTTGATTGCAAATCAATTTTACTTGAAACTGTTTTTGCAAATGGTCTTGCAGCAATATATCTTACAAGTGCATAACTGGTTCTAAATTCTGGTTTTACCGTGCTTACAGCTCTACCTGTTGACATCTTTACAGGAATATTTAAATTAATTTTCCCTGCTACATCACTCTTGTTTATATTAGTAATTCCTCTTCCTGTTAATATTACTGTACTTATATTTTGTTTTACATTTTGAGTTGTAATGTCTTTATTTATAATTGTAAATATTTCTTCTATTCTTGCTTCTATAATTTCGATTAGTTCAGAACTTTTTATAACTTTATTTCTGCTTTCATCTTTACATGTATTTAGCATTATTTCATTATCATTATCTATATATGATTTTAGTGCTAATCCATATTGTCTTTTTAATCTTTCAGCTTCTTCTTCAGAAATATTTAATACTAACGCAATATCATTTGTAATGTTGTCTCCTCCTAATGGAATTGTATTTGTATATGTAAATGCATTTCCTTCAAAAACACCTATTTCGGTATTTCCTGCTCCTATGTCTAACAACATTACATTATCATCTAATTCATTAGTATCTAACATTAAATTTCTTTCTGCTAATGCAGTTGGTACTATGCCATCTATTTCTATTCCAACTCTTTTAAATATGGTTGATAACTGCCTTACATACTCTTTATCAGCCAAAATAATCTGTGCTTTTAAAGTAAAGTTTGAACTTAAATTTCCTACTGGATCTGTTACTACTTTTCCATTATCAAGCACTATTTCTGATGGTACTATATCTATTATTGTTTTTCCTTCTGGTATTTCTATGTCTTTAGCTTGCATCATTGCACTTTGAACATCTTTTAATGATATTCCAGCAAATTTGTCTTTTAGCTCTTTTACAACACTGTTTTGAACTATTGTTACATATTTTCCTGGAATTGTTACATATGCTGAATTAATTTTAAAGTCTGCTTCATCTTCAGCATCTTTTATTGTTTTCGCTATGCTTAAACTAATTTCTTCCTCATTAATTATTTTGCCTTTTTTTAGTCCCCCACATTTCTCTGATGTGCTACATATTGTTTCAATTTGTCCAAAATTGTTTACTTCTCCAACAACAGTGCAAACCTTAGATGTACCTATATCAATACCAATTATGATATCACCTATTGCCAAGATAATTCCTCCATTTATTTATGTGTTTTCCTTAGTGTTATATATATTACATTTTGACAAAAAAGTCAATACAATTTGAAATATTTTTGAAATATTTTCGTAATATTAATGCAATATTTGTAACAATTTTGTAATGCATTTTTTTACATTCTTACTGCGCCAAGTCTTTCGCTTTTTTAGACTTTTTTTCTGTCCATTTTTCAATATAATATCTTCTTATTATTGTTAAATTTGTAAACATTCTTCCCACAAATACAACAAGTGCTGCTAAATAAATATCCAAATTTAACTTTTGTCCAAGATATGTTAATGCTATCGAAAGAATACTATTACAGAAAAATCCTGATATAAAAATTGTTAAATCAAAATTTTTCTTTAATACTGACGTTATTCCTCCAAAAACAGAGTCTAATGCAGCTACAACTGCTATTGCTAAAAAAGTCGAATATGTATATGGAATAATAGGCACATTCACTCCTATTAACGCTCCAATAATACACCCTATTAATATTGCTATAACAATCATTTTTGTTCCTCCTAATTTATATATTTTGATGTCATATCTTTATCATATTTTTCTATTTTTACTTTTTTGCTTGTATCTACACTAGTCTCGTGGCCTAGTTCTTTTAACTCGTCTACTCCTCCACCTTTTCCAGATACAGCACTTTTTAAATAATCTGCATTTCCTATTGCATTTATTACATATGGTGATGTAATTTTATCTCCATTAACTTTTATAAATTCCGTTCCAATCTCATATATTGCAGTCATAGCTGTAATTCTATGTCCATTTAATGAAATAGCTTCAGCTCCTGCTGAAAATAGTTCATTTATAATTGTTAAAAGTTGTCTAGATGTAATATTATCAACCAACACATCCTCTGAAAGTTGCGTTCCACCTTTGTCTGTTAATTGAATCACAATTCCTTCGCCTTCTACATCTGTTTTTCCAAGTTCTTCGTTTAATTGCTCCAATTCTGTCTGTAATAATTGTGCAGTTTGCGCATCTGATTCTTTTTCTGTTTTATATTCATTTATTTTAGAAACTAGTTCCTCATATTTTCCATTTAATTCATCATATTTTTCATTCCAGCTTTTTAATTCTAATCTTAAATCAGATTCTTTCATTGTTTCTATTGCTGTTATATCTGTTTGCTGAACAACTTTAAATTGCATAAACATTACAAGCATCAATGCAAAACATGCAATTCCTATTGTAATTGCCATCACAATTCTTTCTTTGCTTACTTTTAATTTCATTTTCTTCCTCCCTTTCTGTCATCTTGTCATCTTGCTATTTACTTTGAGCATATTGAAATTTCATAACACCTGTATATTTAGGAATAGTTATTGTTTTCTTATCAGTCATTTTCTCTACTGTTACTTTTAAATATCTATCTTCTCTTAATGTATCTAAATATCCACCTACTCTATTTACATTAATCAAAACTTCTGGCAATCCAATTGCTTTTATTGTAAAAGGTGATCCGATTTTTTCACCATTTACTTTTATAATATTTCCATCACATTCTATGGCTGAAGTTGTAACTAATCTTTGTTCATTTATTGATATTGCTTCTGCTCCCGCATTTTTCAATTCATTTACCACACTTATTAAGTCTGCATCATGTACTATCAATAAATTCGGGTCAGCTAACCAGTTATTTAATGATATATCTTGATTATCATTTATAGTTATTATCAAACCATTTCCTGTTACTTCTGTTAAACCTAGTATTTTATTTCCACTTTTGATTTCATTTTCTAGACTAGTTAAATCAGTATTGTTTTGTGTAGCATTTGTTCTTTCTTCTTCTAATTTTTTTTCTGCACTTTCAACATCTGCATATAAATTGTCATATTTTTCTTTAGCTTTCAACACTGCATTTCTTAACTCGTTTTCTTGAGCATTTGTACTCATAATTGAGCCAGTTCCTTCTATAGTCCTAACTTGTATAACTATTCCACAAGATAATACAGCACACATAATTCCTAATATAACTGTAACTATTTTTTTATTCATAGCTCTACTCCTTTCTATTCTGCACTAAAATATGGTAAAAATCCCTCATTTAAATTTCCATTTGCATTAATAGTTCCTTTATTTTCTGCCTCTTGCTTTAATATTGCACTTACATAATACATCCTATCTTTTAGATTAGATGCATTGCCTAAATCTATAGTTATCCCTTCATTTTCTAGTTTTAGTATATATTCATCTTCTACTTGAATTTGTGTGATTTTATCATCTATATTTATTTTTTTACATTCGCTGTATATTTGTAAAATATTTTCCATCTTGTCTAAATCTTTATCTTCTAATCTTTTTGTTTTATCTACATCCTCTTCTTTTATATTCATACCAATTATTACTGGAACATCGGCTTTTTCTGAAGCTATTTCTAAAACATATCCTTGTTCATCTATTCCTATATATTTTCCACTTTCAGTTTGAATTTGAAATCTTTTACTTCTCTCTGTAATTTCAATGTCAATTCGATTTGGATAAATTTTGTTCACTTTTGCTTCTTCTATCGCTCCATTTTGTTTTAATTTTACTTTTAAAACAATTCCTATTTTTGAAAATATATTATCTCCTATTTTTATTCCTGCTATTTCCATTATTTTTTCTCTTGATAATTGTGCATTTCCATTTACTGTTACTGTTTGAATTTTAAAGGTTGGTGACATTGAAAAATATGCAGAAATTCCTACTACTATAGCTATAAACAAAGTTACTACAATTTTTTTTCTTCTTCTTTTTATTTTTCTTTGTTCCATCTCTTTTTGTTTGTTTATTCTATTCTGTGGTCTAGCCTGTGTTTTAGCTTTTTTTACTGCCATCAATTATCACTTCCTTTATATCGATTTATCTTTTGGTAACACTCTCGCTTTTTTATTTTATCACATTATATATATTTTTTTCCATAGTTTTTGGAAATTTTATTCAAAAAAGTTACTGGTTAATGTTTTGTTTAAAATTAATATAAGAAAATTATTGCAATTAGGCATAAAAGAAGAGGAGCACTTGCTCCCCTTCCCAATGCAAAATCTTTATATCGGAAAACCTGATGCCAAATGGAATGTCCTCTTCATAATCAACTTTCCTGTCATATCATACCGAAAAATTTGACCTGTTCCTGCCTCAAGGTTTTTCCAAACCTCTCTTGCCAGCATCCCATTAGGATAAAATAATCTGGCATCTTTAGCCTCGAACCATTCTCCTGGTATCATGCTCTGTTTCCAATTAATTTTACATTTCATACTGTATATCCTCCTTGGTGATTTATTATTCTTCTATTATAACACTTTTTTTAGAAAAATACAAATTATGTTTACAAAAGTCCTGATTTCATATACGAAAAATGTTTTTATGGTTCAAGATAATTTATTTTTTCAACTCCTCTGCAAACATTTTATTAAGCATTTGTGGATTTGCCTTACCTTTAGTCTCTTTCATAGCTTGTCCAACTAAAAATCCTAAAGCTCTTTCTTTTCCAGTTTTATAATCTGCAACTGATTGTGGGTTTGCTTCAATTATCTTTGTTACAACTTCTTTTATAGCTCCCTCATCAGAAATTTGAATCCAACCTTTTTCTTTAATTATATCTTCTGGGTCTCTTGGATTTTCAAATAATTCCACTAATACTTTTTTACCAATACTAGAACTAATTGTTCCTTTGTCAATTAATTCTACTAATTTAGCTAGTTGCTTAGCATCAAATGGTATTTCTATTGGGTCCATTTCTGTTTCATTTAAAATTCTAGAAATATCTGATATTATCCAGTTGTTTACTGCTTTATAGTTTCCACAAATTTCAGAAGCTTTTTCAAATAAATCTGATAGGTATTTTGATGATGTTATTATTCCTGCATCTTTTTCAGATAATTTGTATTCTGTTAAATATCTTTGTTTTCTGCTTTCTGGCATTTCTGGTAAACTATTTTTAATATTTTCTATATATTCTTCTGATAGTTTTATTGCTACTAAATCTGGTTCTGGGAAATATCTGTAGTCTTGTGCATCTTCTTTGTCTCTCATTGAAAATGTTTTTCCAGATACTTCATCCCATCTTAATGTTTCTTGCTCAACTTCTCCACCATTGTCAATAACATCAACTTGTCTATCTATTTCATATTCAAGTGCTCTAGTAATACTTCTAAATGAATTCATGTTTTTCATTTCTGTACGTGTTCCAAGTTTTTCTGAACCTACTGGACGAATTGATGTGTTTACATCAGCTCTAAATGAACCTTCTTGCATTTTACAGTCTGATACTTCAATATATTCAAGTATTGATTTTAATTTTTTCAAATATGCATCAACTTCTTCTATTGAACGAAAATCTGGTTCAGATACTATTTCTATTAAAGGCACACCAGCTCTATTTAAGTCTACTAATGCTCCCCCTCCTAGTTCATCATGATTTAGTTTTCCAGCATCTTCTTCTATATGAATACGTGTTATTCCTATTTTTTTCTTTCCTTTACTTGTCTCTATTTCTATATATCCATGCTCACATAGTGGCTTGTCGAATTGTGATATCTGATATGCTTTTGGTAAGTCTGGGTAAAAATAGTTTTTTCTATCATTTTTACTGTTTCTTGATATTTCACAATTTGTTGCAAGTCCTGCTCTTACTGCATATTCTACTACTTTTTCATTTAATTTTGGTAGTGTTCCTGGCATTGCCATACATATTGGACATACTTGTGTATTTGGTTCTGCTCCAAACCTTGTTGGACAACTACAGAATATTTTTGTATTTGTTGATAGTTCAGCATGAACTTCTAATCCCATTACTACTTCATAATCTTCTCTTGCCATTATTGTGCACCTCCCTTAAATGTAGGTTTATATTTTTCACGGAAGTTTGTTGCTTGTTCATAAGCATATGCTGCTTTTATTATTGTTTCTTCACTAAATTTATTTCCTATAATTTGCATACCAATTGGAAGTCCTTGACTATCTACACCACAAGGTACTGATATTCCTGGAAGTCCCGCTATATTTACAGATACAGTACAAATATCAGATAAATACATTTCCATTGGATTTGTTAACCTTTCACCTAATTTGAAGGCTGTTGTTGGAGATACTGGTGTTACTATAATATCATATTTTTCAAATGCTTTATTAAATTCATTCATCACAAGTGTACGTACTTGTTGAGCTTTTTTGTAATATGCATCATAATATCCTGAAGATAATACATAAGTTCCAAGTATAATTCTTCTTTTTACTTCTGCTCCAAAAGCTTCACTTCTAGATTTTTTGTAGATTTCTTTTAATGTTTTTGCTTCTGGTGATCTATATGTGTATCTTATTCCATCATATCTTCCTAAATTTGAGCTTGCTTCTGCACATGCAATTATATAATATGTTGCTAATGCATAATTTGCAATGTCTAATGAAAATTCTTCTACTTCTGCTCCCATTTTTTTGTATTCTTCTATTGATTTTTCTAATGATGCTTTAACTTCCGGATTTATTCCTTCTCCATAGAATTCCTTTGGAACTCCTATTTTTAATCCTTTAACATCTTTTTGTAATGCCTTAGTATAATCTTTTTCTCCTACATCTACTGATGTTGTATCCATTTCGTCATGTCCTGCAATTACATTTAATAGTTCTGCACAGTCTTGTACGTCTTTTGTGAATACTCCAACTTGGTCAAGTGATGATGCAAATGCTACTACACCATATCTTGAAACTAATCCATATGTTGGTTTTAAACCTACAACACCACAAAATGATGCTGGTTGACGGATACTTCCACCTGTATCTGTTCCTAATGCCCATGGCACCATATTAGCTGCAACTGCTGCTGCCGAACCTCCTGAAGAACCTCCTGGTACTCTTGATAAATCCCATGGATTTCTTGTTTTTTTAAAGTATGAATATTCAGTTGAACCTCCCATTGCAAATTCATCCATATTTAATTTTCCTAAATCTATCATCTCTTCTGCATTTATTTTTTTCATTACTGTTGCATCATATGGTGCAACGAAGTTTTCTAACATTTTTGATGCACATGTTGTTTTTACTCCTTTAGTGCAAATTATGTCTTTTATTCCTATTGGTATTCCAGCTAATTTTCCAACCTCTTCTCCTCTATCTATTTTGGCTTGGATTTCTTCTGCTTGTTTCATTCCTTCTTCTGTTAGTTCTGTTATAAATGCTTGTACTTCTGGTTCTTTTTCTTTTATTCTATCTACATAAGCTTTTGTTATCTCTGTTATTGTTAATTCTTTGTTTTTTATTTTTTCTTGTAACTCATGTACTGTTAATTCTGTAATATCCATATTCTTCCTCCTATCTCTTTATTGTTAGTTTAATACCTTTGGTAGTTTAAACATATGTTGGTCTTGTGTTGGCGCATTTGCTAATAAACTATCTACGTCTTCAAATCTCTTTACTTCATCTTTTCTAAATACATTTTTTGCCTCATTTGCTCCGATTGTTATGTCTAAATCATCAACAGGTGCATTGTTTACTATATTGGCAAAGTTTAATATGTCTTGTAAATGTAACATATATTTTTCTATCTCTTCTTCTTTTAGCTCTAATTGTGCTAAATTTGCAATATGCAATATCTCTTCTTTACTTACTTTCATAATGACCCTCCTAGTTCTTACTTTTTAATGTGCTTATTATATACCGTTTTTGTGAAAAAAACAAGCTATAAGTATACATTTTTTAAGGTTTTAGCGCTGTAATTGGAACAATATAAATTCCAGTTTCAGGATCTTTGGCTATAACATCTGTAAAACCAACTATAATGCACATAAATTTAGGTTTTTTTATCATATTATTATATAAACTTAATAAATTCTTCTTTGCATTTTCAACTTCTCTATAACTCAATTTTATTTCTGCAACTGCGTACTCTCCATCACTAAATTCTAATATTGAATCAGCCTCTAAACCTGTAACATTATCTCTAAAATGATATAATTTTCCACCTAAATAATCCATATAAATTCTTAAATCTCTTTCAACTAATGCCTCGAACATAAATCCAAATGTTTTTGGATCATTTATCAATTTTTCTTTTGTTAAATCTAAACATGCACATGCTAATGATGGGTCTGTAAAATGTCTTTTTACTGTTTTTCCTAATCTACTTGGTGACCTATAGTTTTCGCTATATGCATTTTGATTTTCAGTTATGTGAAGTCTATTTAATACATCCAAATAATCATCAACTGTAATTCTACTTTCAATCATTTCTTTTTCATTGGCACATTGTTCTATATCATTTAATATAGTTTTTTTACCTGCAATTGTTGACTCATTTCTAGCTAGACTTTTTAGTAACATTAACATTTTATTTTTATCTCTTTTTTTATCATCATTTATATCACTATCAAGAATTGCATCAATATAACTTTTTGGTATTATCCCAGTTTTATCTTCTGCTGTTCTTATGTTTGATGGCCATCCACCTCGTATAATTAAATTGGCTAATTCTTGTAGTGTAATTTTATCATTTAACCCATTTTTTAAATTGTTATTTAGCATATCTTGTATTGATGCTTTTCCTGTTGAATCTCCTGATTCATATAAACTCATAGTATGCATTTGTATTTTTCCAATTCTGCCAGCTCCTGAATGATGTATTTTTTCTTTTTGTTCTTCGTCTGTTAATTTTGTAGAGCAAGTCAAAATATAATTTCCCTTTTTAGTAGTTTCATCACACTTTCTTCTAACTGCATCCCATACTTCTGGAATTATATTCCATTCGTCTATTAACTCTGGTCTTTCTTCTTCTAAAATTAAATCCAAGCTCAATTTTGCTTTTTCTTTACTTTCATCTTCATCCATTAGTACAACACTATTTGCGTGATTTAAAGAAGCCCATGTTTTTCCACACCATTTAGGGCCTTCAATGCTTACTGCTCCAAAAATCTCCAAATATTCTTCTATTTTTTTATCTATTAATCTATCTATGTATTCTTTTTTTCTTAAAGTCATTTTAACATCACCTTCCTTCTTTATATTTTACCATACATTTTACATATATTCAATTTAAATATACATTTTTTAACGATTTTAATATACATTTTTTAACCATTTTGATATGCATTTTTTAAAAGCAAAGAGCTTAATAAGAATTTTTTCTTATTTAAGCTCTTCATCTTTGTTCTATGCATTTAAAATTGGATTAATTTCATTTTCTATATTTTCTTTCATAATATCACAACTATGATCAAATTTTGCTTGGTCTTCTTTATTTAATTTTAATTCCAAAATTTCCTTTACTCCATTTTTATTAATAATTGCTGGAACACCTATATACATACCTTTTTGATTATATTCTCCATTTTGATATGTTGATACTGTTAGTATTGCATTTTCATCATTTAAGACTGCTTTTACAAGTCTATTTAAAGCCATACCAATTCCATAATATGTTGCTCTTTTCTTTTCTATAATTTCATAAGCTGCTTGCCAAACACCATCATGTATTTTCTTTAAGTCTTCCATTGGATGATGATTATCTTCCATAATGTCTATCATCTTTTTACATCCAACATAACAATGTTCCCAAGGAACAAATGATGAATCTCCATGTTCTCCTAATATATATGCATGAACATTTTTGCTTGAAACATCTAAATATTCAGCTATTAAATATCTTAAACGTGCTGTGTCTAATACTGTCCCTGAACCTATTACTCTTGATTTTGGCAATCCAGATACTTGTGCTACAACATATGACATTAAGTCTACTGGATTACTTGCAATTACAAATACTCCATCAAATCCACTTGCCATTACTTGTTCTGTTATTTCTTTTACTATTTTAGTGTTTGCTACTGCTAGCTCTAATCTTGATTGTCCTGGTTTTTGTGGCAATCCTGCTGTTATTACTACAACATTAGCATCTTTACATTCTGAGTAATCTCCTGCTTTTATATCCATTTTTTGAGGTGCATATGGTAATCCATGTGATAAATCCATTTCCTCTCCTTTTGCTTTATCTTTTAGTACGTCTATTAGTACAAGTTCATCTACTCCGCCTTGGTTCATCATGGCATATGCCATACTCATCCCTACAAATCCTGTTCCTACTAATACTACTTTTTTGTTTGTATCCATAATTTATCTCCTCCTCTTTTTTGTCGATACTATTATACCACATTTTTAGGATTTTGAAACTTTTTTATTGTAATTTTTTTATTTATTTTTTCAGTCCTTTACTTTTCAATATCTTTTATGTGCAATTCAATATCTTCTGCTCTAGGTAGTTGAGATTGTAAATATTCAGGCATATCTTCTAATAGTTTATATTCGCTAACTCCAATAGGCTTATTTATATCCTTTAAAGCATATTCTGCTGTAAAGTTGTCTTTTCCTTTACATAGTAATAATCCAATAGTTGCATTATCATCTTTATCTTTTACTAAATCATCTACTGCCGATAAATAAAAATTGAGTTGTCCTGCATCAGTTGGTTCAAATTCTCTTGCTTTCAATTCAACTACTATATAACACTTTAATTTTAAGTGATAAAAAAGTAAATCTATAAAATATTCTTTTCCTCCTACCTCTAATTTATATTCACTTCCTACAAATGCAAACCCTTTTCCTAACTCTATTAAAACATCTTTTATTTTATTTATCATTGCATTTTCTATCTGTAGTTCTTTGACTTTACCTTTTATAGAAATAAAATCAAACAAGTATGGGTCCTTCATAGTCTGAATAGCTAAATCACTCTGCACACTTGGTAATGTTAAATGAAAATTAGTTATTTTTTCTGCTAATGCTTGTCTTTCATAAACCTTTCCATTAATTTGCATCTTTAACATATTTGATGACCAACCATTTTGTACTGTTTCTTTTATATACCATTTTCTTTCTTCAATATTAACTATTTTATCCATTAAAATAATATTATGATACCATGTAATTTGTGCAAGAACTTCTTGCACAAATTCAAAATCTGGATATTCTTCTGCAAATTTTCTCATATATTTTAAATTTCTCACTGAAAATCCTTTTATTTCAGGAAATTCTATTTTTAAATCCATTGACAAATTATCTATAAATTTATTTCCCCATTGACTATTCTCTAAAATAATTTTCCCAATATGCCAATACATAAACATTAATTCTTTGTTTACTGCATAAATAGCTTTATATCGAGCATTTACTACTTCTTGTTTAATATTTTCTAATAATGATTTATATTTATTAATATCTATTTTATTATTCATTTTACCCTCTTTCCAATTTGACAAATTTTGCATTTTTTGCAGTTATAATATTTTTTCCTGTTTCTTTTTCTAATTGTTCTTTGGCTATTTTAGCAATATTGCCACCTTTTATTACAGAATCTTTCGCATTATCTATTCCTCTTTCACTTTTGTTTTTTGATATTTCTGTTGATGATGTTTCTGCAAGCATATTCAAAACCAATTCCATATTAGTCATATTATCCCTTAAATTTTCTTTTTTTAATCCTTTCAAGTTTTTGTATTCTTTTTACTGAATCCCCTTTTTTCCTATACGTATCTAATGCTCTATTTATTGCAAGTTCTGGGTCATATGCTTCATCAATTCGTTCTCTTCCTACTTGTGCCAACCATAATTCAAATGGTTCTGCCTTTTTTGATGGTATTGATTGTATTAAACGTAATATTGGTTCAGTATTCATTACATCTGTATTGTAATATTTTCCATCTATTGATTTCATTTTCAGTCAAAACAGTAACAACATCAACAACAGAAAAATACCATTTCTCTTGTTCCTCATTCCATTTAGTTCTAATCTTTTTGTCCTCGAATAATTTAAGTTCATTATTTTTTTCCATTTTATTTGAACACTTCTCTTTTTATTTATATAGGTTGATTCAATTATTTTTATTTCATCAAGACTATATCATATTTCAAACATTTTTTCAATACTTTTTTTAGAACTTTTGTTCTTTAATGCTACTAGTTAATATTTTATTTAAAATTAATATAGAGAAATAGTTGAAATATAAGCTTTGAATGAAATGGCGAATGTGCATGAAGAAATTT
>CAKPLQ010000006.1 GCA_934167685.1 uncultured Clostridia bacterium
TTTCGAAGAAGAAGAGATTCCTGTAAAAACTACTTTAAAACAAGCATTATTAACTCAAGTATCTGATAAAGAAGAGGGAAACTTCAGTGGAAAGATTAGAGGTCTAGATAAGATTAAAGAACAAGAAACGAAAGATGAAGTGCTTACAGAAAAACCAAAAACGAAGGTAACACTTGCTAGTATAAAAGAAGCTGTAAGTAAATTCTGGGATAGAGGAGAAAGATAGTATGTTAACTAATAAAAAAGTGTTATATCAAGTTAAATTAATATTAGATTGTTTACCAGATAATGAATATGCATTAATACCAAAAGATACAATAGATTATATTGAAAATAACTATGAATATGATGAAAATATAAAAATTAATCCAGATATTCCTTTAGAGGAACAAAATATTGATGGACAAACATATAAAATGTTAGAAAAGATAATAAAAAGTGTTGAGAGTAAAGGAAAAGATGTAAATCAATATATATCAGATGTAAAAGAACAAAACAAGGAATTTGATGCAAAAGTAGAAAATGTTAAATTAAAGAATATAATAGAAATGCTTAAAAAGGAAAATGAAAAAATACCTAAAGCTAAAGAATTATTGCAGGATTACAAAGATGCTTTAAAACAAAAAGACAGTGAAATAGAAAAATTAAAATTAAATAATCAAGAATTATATGAATATATAGAAAAAGTACCTAAATTTATAAGGAAAATATTTATAAGGGAAAATATAAAACTACTAAAATAGAATAAAACCTAAAGATGTGCAAGAAATTGCACATCTTTTAATATAAGTATATTACACAAATGTTACACGATTATTAAATTTGTGTTACATGATTAAAGATTATAGATAAAAAAATATTAGTTTGATATAATGAAAATGTTAATAACGTGAGGGGGATAAATATGAGAGAGAATGTATCAAAGTTAAGGAAGGCTACAAATGATTACAGATTGAATAACAGCTATGAAATGACAGAAGATATTTTAAAATACATACAAGAAAGAATAAGAGCAAATAAAAATGAAATAGAAGAATTGATAGAATTAAAAGAAGAGAAATATAAATATGAGGAGATAAAAAATGCAATAGATGAAGAAATGGAGAAAGAAATAAAATATAAAAATTATAGAAGAATGTATATAAATAAAGAAAAATTTATATCAACAAGTTTACTTATGCCTATTGGAGTAATTGCAGTAGAAACCTTTGATACAATAGAAGTTATTAGATATTTTATAAGAGCTATCAAGTCAAGAAATAGTATAGCAATTTCAGATGTTGAGTATGATGAGCAGAGTGTAAAATTTTTGATTTTAGAAATTTTACAAGAAGCATTAAAGAAGTTTGGAATAGACCAGAATCTGATAATGATTTTACCATATGAAGAATGTTTTTATAAATATTTTGACAAAGTTATTTATACATATGATAAGACAGGTGAAAAACTAGTTGAGAATAAATATGATAATAAAGATGAGAGCGAACAAAAATATATTTATATAGAAGATGAGAGATTAGAAGAAATTGCTAAAAGAGATAATACTAATGGAGAGATAGTATATGGCGATATAGAAGAAGTAATTGAAAAAATAAATACAACGTATAGCCAAGGAGCAACAATCTATACAAGTGATTCAAAAATTGCATATAAATTTATAAATCTAGTACATAGCAAAAATGTAATGGTAAATACAAGCTTACAAAATATAAAAGATACTAGAAAATCATCAAATGAGATGTATGAATATAAAAATATAATAATTCCAATTCCAAAAGAATTAATAGAAGAAATAAAAGATGAAGCTGAGGAACAATCAACAGAAGAAAAAAGCGAGTGGGCACTTGTTAAAGTTAATGAAAGTGTTTTTGAAAAAATAAAGAGATTTTTTAGAAGAGTTTTAAAAAAATAATTATAAATAATTATTAGATTTAGAGGTGGGATTGAAAAGAGTAGAAAAATATAATTTATTTAATTGAATTGTGAAAATTGAAAGAAAGGTATATGAGTAGAAATGAGATATAGAAGAGGTGGAATATTTGCAGATGAAAGAGAAAATATAGTGAGAAGAGGAGCCAGACCTAGACCTAGTGGGATTATAATTAATAATGGAGTATTAATAAATGTTGGAGAAGAAGATATAATAAATGGAACATTTAAAATTCCAGAAGGAGTAACACAAATAGACTCTGGAGCATTTGCAAACTGTAAGAGTTTAACAGATATAGAAATCCCAAAGAGTGTAATAAGAATAGAATATGGAGCGTTTGCGAACTGTGAAAATCTAACGAATATAGAAATTCAAGAAGGAGTGACCCAAATAGGAAACAATGTATTTGAAGGATGTAGCAATATAACGAATATAAAAATTCCAGAAGGAGTAAAAGTAATAGGTGAATATGCATTTAGCGGATGTAGTAATTTAACAAACATAGAAATTCCGGAAGGAGTATCATATATAGGCGATGGAGCATTTTCTGGATGTAGCAGTTTAACTAATATAAAAATCCCAGGAGGAGTAACAAAAATAGAAAAGTATGCATTTGAAGGATGTAGTAGTTTAACGAATATAGAGCTTCTAGAAGGGGTAGAAGAAATAGAAGAAGATGTGTTTTGGGGATGTGCTAGCTTAGAAAGTATTAAAATTCCTAATAATGCATCTATAGAATTGCGCCAAAGTATATATCGAGCAATTATAACATCTTATACTGAAGCAGAATATTATCCAACTAAATATAAATTGACACAAGAAATTCTATTTCAAAATAATTTAGAAGATATGCAAAGAATAAAAGGTAAAGCAAATTTCGAATGTAGTCAAGATTATGATGAATTTCAAATGGATATATTTTATGCAAAAATGATAGAGTCAATAGGAATAGAAGAAATAGAAAAAATAGTAGAGCTACCTAATTTGACAGAAGAAGAAATAAAAAAATATACATTAGAAAAAGATGAAGCATTTCAAGAATTATATGATACTAAATTTAAGATAAATGGAGATTTAGGAATAACATTAAAATTGTTAAAACAACTACAACAGATAAAAACTGCTAATGGTAAAGAAGAAAAAAATAGTATAGAAAAAAGAATATTTAGGGGGATAAATGAGAATTTAGAAGAAGGGTATAATGGAACATTAACAGAATTAGTATCTAAAGTATTAAAACAACAAAACATAGAAGTTTCTATAGAAATGTTAGATAAGATACAAGAATTAGAAAAGAATACTAACAGAAAATTAATAAGAGAAAATTTAGCAAAAGTTGATTATCAAATCGAAGAAGGTCTAAGTAGTCAAATAGTACCGATGCAGATAAGCCCGATAAAAGCAATGATAAATGATACAATAGAAAATATATTTAAAGAGAATGGAAAAATTGAACTAGATGTATTAAAAGAAAAACTAGATGAAAAGCTACAAAACGCAGGAGCACCATATATAAGACAAAATAGACAACAGATTTTAGATAGTGTATTAGAATTATCAAAAAATAAAGAATTTTTTGAAACAATAAATCATTCTTGTTTAGAATCATTAAAAAACACAAGAGAACAAATAGGAGGAGCATGGAAGTATAAGTTAAATCAGATGTTAAAACAAATAGGATATACATTTGATGATTTGCCAGAGAATCTTTCAAAAGACGAAATTGAACAGTTAAATAAGTTATTAGAAGAAAGAACAGAAAAAAAGATTGATTTGCAGGTAGATTCAATATCAGTTCCTAAAGATGGAATAGAAAGAGAAAAGGCGTATAAATTATTGGCAAGCAAGAATTTACCGGAAATTGTGACATATCAACAAATTCATGATATGTTTGGAACTGTTAAGGAACCATATTCAGAAAACTTTAAGGCATTTTTCAAAAAACATAGAAAAGAGTTCTTAGAAAATCCTAAATATTATGAGAGATTTGGTCAAATACATAATCATTTTGAACAAATAATAAATTCGCCAGAATTAAAAAATATATATCAAAAAGGGGAATTGACTTTAGATGGAATAATAGGATATATGTCAAGTAGACAATATGGAAATCAAAGACTTGGCGATGAAGAATTAGCTAAATTATCAAAAAGTGTAGGACATATAGTAACAGAAGAAGAATTTGCACATGTCCAAAAAGTGTTTGATGTAACTAGAAAAAGAGAAAGATCTACAATACCACCCCTATCAGTTACTATGACAAAATATAGAGGAAGAATGTTAGAACCGGATGATGTTTTAAATTTATTTGCAGGAAATATAACAACATGTTGTCAAAGATTTGGAGATGTTGGAGAAGGGGCAATGCTATTGGGGTCTATAGAAGAAAATGGAGGAATATTTGTAGTAGAGGAACTTGATGAAAATGGACAAACAAAAAATATAGTAGGACAATCTCTGGTAATAAGGCAAAAGGGAAAAACTGGAGCATATGATAGATTGACTTTTGATAATATTGAAATTAATAATAATACGCTTGTAGGATTGTCAAGTGAAGACCAGGCACAAATATTAGAAATTTATAAACAAGCAGGAAAACAAGCAATTGAAAATGATAAAAAATTCTTGGGGAAGTTATTAAAAAATCAAAAAATAACACAAGAACAATATGATGGACTAGTTTTAAAAGAAGTAACAGCTGGGACTGGATATAATGATTTGACAGGTTTAGATGAATTACCGCAAGCACAAATAGTTGTGCCAGATGAGGCATATTATATATATAATGGAATGAATGGACAAACAGGACACGCATGGATAGATTCAGCAGGAGGACAGGCTCCAAATGGTTCAAGAGGTATGCCAGTACTAATTGCTAGTATGGATGAAAAAGACTTAAAAGAAATACAAGAGCGAACACAGTCTAAACCTGAGGTAGAAATAAAAACTACAGATATACCATTATGGTATGGAAATGTGGGGAAAGTACAAAGTTTAACTAGTAATGAAATTACAGAAGAAAAAGTAGAACTAATTAAGCAAATAGAAAAAGTTGCATATAGAGAAGAACAACAATTGTTGAACAATGAAGATATACGAACTGTTGAAGATATTGAATATGAGTATGGAATATATAATGCAAATATAAAAATAGGTAGTAATAATGATTGGTATTTAATATATGGAGAAGATGATAATACTATAGTTATATCAGATTTAGCAGTAATTGGTGGAATTAATGCTCAAAGTAAAAATATAGATAATGAAAATATAAAGAGCAATCCTAAATTAGCAGTTGCTGAATCTGCAAACGAAATATATAATTTGTTAATACAAGCGGGACAAGATGATAAACAAATAATATGTAATGCTACAGCAGATACATCACTAGTAAATATAACAAGAATGGCACAAAAAGGATGCATAAGTTTAAAAACAGTTGATGGAGAAAAAATAGAATACAAAAAAGGAAAAGGATTGATATATTCGCATAGTGGAAAAGAGGTTGTAATGAGAAGTTGGGATGATGATGATGAAATACAAATGCTAGATTTGGAAATTATTCCCAATATGTCTGAGCTAACGAAAGAAAAGAAAAAAGTAGAAGAGTTTTTAAGAAGAGTTAAATCACTTACAAAAATGCAAGGAAGAGAAAAAGAAATCGGATTAGACGAATTAAGAAAACAAATAAGAACAGAAAATTATGATAGATAAAAATGAAAAAAATGTCTCGGTTGATGTTTAAACAATCGGGATGTTTTTTTGATGAAAATGAGCTTAAAGCATTGACAAATAGAGTAATCTTATGTTATTATTAAATATGTATGACTTTATAAAAATGGATTTTTGTGCCATTTGAAGAAAATATAAAGACAAAATTAATTCACAATAGTTAAAAATTAGAAAAATAAGAATTATAAATATGGAAATAAAGTAAAGAAATTGTGGAAGCAGACAGTTATCTAAACTTTACGGAAATATGTATTAAGAAGAGATTTTTCTAAATAAAATAAAACTTTAAATCTGCTTAATATTTTTTAAGGAGTGATTTATTTGAAAATCAAAGATGTTCAGTTCGGAAGAACCACACGAAAAGACTTTTCAAAAGTTGGAGACTACATAGAAATGCCAAACCTAATCAAAGTACAAAAAGACTCATATGATTGGTTCTTAGAAGAAGGATTAGGAGAAGTATTAAAAGACATTTCACCAATAGTAGACTATACAGGAAATTTAGTTCTAGAATTTTTCGACTATTACATGGAAGACAAAACAAAATACACTGAAGAAGAGGCAAAAGAAAGAGACGCAACATATTCAGCAAGATTACACGTAAAAGTAAGATTAATAAACCGTGAATCTGGAGAAATCAAAGAACAAGAAATCTATTTAGGTGATTTCCCATTAATGACAGAAAGTGGAACATTCATCATAAATGGAGCTGAGAGAGTTGTAGTAAGTCAGTTAGTACGTTCACCAGGATGTTATTATGATGAAATATTTGATACAAAAACAGGAAAGAAAACATACACATCAACAGTAATGCCATTAAGAGGTGCATGGATAGAATATGAAACAGACGGAAACGACATATTCTGGGTACGTGTAGATAGAACAAGAAAAATTCCTATCACAACACTATTAAGAGCAATTGGGTTAGTATCAGATGATCAAATAAGAGATTTGTTTGGAGAAGAAACATTGTTGGAAACAACAATTCAAAAAGACCCAATAAAAACAGGTGAAGAAGCATTAATAGAAATCTACAAAAAATTAAGACCAGGAGAATTACCAACAGTAGAAGCTGCAAGAAGTCTATTCAATGGTTTATTCTTTGATAATAGAAGATATGACTTAGCAAAAGTAGGAAGATTTAAATTTAATCAAAAACTAAGCATAGCAAATAGAATTAAAAATCAAGTAGCATTTGAAGATATAATGGACAAGGAGACTGGAGAAGTTTTTGTAACAGCAGGAGAAGTAATTACACCAGATGTTGCAGAAGATATTCAAAATGCAGGAATAAATATAGTAGATTTAAAAATTGGAGACAAAAAAGTTAGAGTAATAGGAAATGGAATAGTAAATATCCACAAAGTATTACCAAATGTTGATTTAAGCAGTTTACATTTTAAAGAAGATGTAAATTACGAAGTATTAAAAAACATTACGGAAAATACTAGTGAAGAAGATTTGGTAAAAACTATCAAAGAAAGATATGATGAACTAGTTCCAAAACATATTACAACAGAAGATATTATAGCATCAATAAATTATTTATTAAACATGTATAATGGTTTTGGTAAAAAAGATGATATAGACCATTTAGCAAATCGTAGAATAAGATGTGTTGGAGAATTGTTACAAAATCAATTTAGAATTGGTTTAACAAGACTTGAAAGAGTAGTACGTGAAAGAATGACAATACAAGACTTAGATGTTATAACACCACAAACATTAATAAACACAAAACCAATAACATCATCAATAAGAGAATTCTTTGGAAGTTCTCAATTGTCACAATTCATGGATCAAACAAATCCACTTTCAGAATTAACACATAAAAGAAGAATTTCAGCATTAGGACCTGGAGGACTTTCAAGAGAAAGAGCTGGATTCGAAGTACGTGATATTCACTATACACATTATGGTAGATTATGCCCAATAGAATCTCCAGAAGGACCAAACATTGGATTAATTTCAGCATTATCTTCATTTGCAAGTATTAATGAATATGGATTTATCGAAACACCATATAGAAAAATAGACCCAGAAACACACAAAGTAACAGACATAGTAGAATATATGAGTGCAGATGTAGAAGACAATTACACAATTGCACAAGCATCTGAACCAATGACTAAAGATGGAGAATTTGTAAATAATCGTGTACGTGTAAGACGTAGAAACGAAATTATCGAAGTTGATAAAAACGAAGTTCAATATATAGATGTATCACCAAAACAATTAGTATCAATAGCTGCAGCTATGATACCATTCTTGGAGAATGACGATGCTAAAAGATCATTGATGGGTTCAAACATGCAACGTCAAGCAGTTCCATTAATGACAACAGAAGCTCCAATAATTGCAACAGGTATAGAATATAGAGCTGCAATGGATTCTGGAATATTAATTTTAGCAGAAGATGATGGAGTTGTAGAAAAAGTTACAGGTGACACTATTACAATGAAATACAACAATGGAAAAACAGTTGTGCATAAATTACGTAAGTTTAAGAGAACAAATGGTGGAACATGTATAAACCAAAGACCTATTGTAAGAAAAGGCGAAATGGTTAAAAAAGGTGATGCCTTAGCAGATGGACCTGCAACAAAAGATGGAGAAATGGCATTAGGTAAAAATATGCTCGTTGCATTCTCTACATGGGAAGGTTACAACTACGAGGACGCTATATTATTAAATGAAAGATTAGTACAAGAAGATGTGTTTACATCAATCCATATTGAAGAATATGACTGTGAATGTCGTGATACGAAGCTAGGAGCAGAAGAAATAACAAGAGATATTCCAAATGTTGGAGATGACGCATTAAAAGACCTAGATGAAAACGGAATTATAAGAATAGGAGCAGAAGTAAGACCTGGTGACATATTAGTTGGTAAAGTTACTCCAAAAGGAGAAACAGAATTAACAGCAGAAGAAAGATTGCTTCGTGCTATATTTGGAGAAAAAGCTAGGGAAGTAAGAGATACATCACTTCGTGTACCACATGGAGAAGCAGGAACAATTGTTGATGTAAAAATATTTACAAGAGAAAATTCAGAAGAATTAGGCCCTGGAGTAAATCAAGTAATTAGATGTTACATTGCAACAAAGAGAAAAATATCAGTTGGAGATAAAATGGCTGGACGTCATGGTAACAAAGGTGTAATTTCAAGAATATTACCAAAAGAAGATATGCCATTCTTACCAGATGGAACACCAATAGATATATTATTAAACCCATTAGGTATACCATCACGTATGAACTTAGGACAAATTCTAGAAGTTCACTTAGGTGCTGCTGCAAGAGCATTAGGATATAAAATATCAACACCAGTATTTGATGGTGCATCAGAACCAGAAATAGAAGAATTATTGCAAGAAGCTGGATTAACACCAGACGGAAAACAAACATTATATGATGGTAGAACAGGTGAACCATTTGCAAGTCCAATTACAGTTGGTGTTATGTATATGTTAAAGCTACATCACTTAGTAGATGATAAAATACATGCTCGTTCAACTGGACCATACTCATTAGTAACACAACAACCACTTGGAGGTAAAGCTCAATTTGGTGGACAACGTTTTGGAGAGATGGAAGTTTGGGCACTAGAAGCTTATGGTGCTGCATATACATTACAAGAAATTTTAACAGTAAAATCAGATGATACGGTAGGTCGTGTTAAAGCATATGAAGCAATTGTTAAAGGTGAAAATATTCCAGAACCAGGAGTTCCAGAAAGCTTCAAAGTTCTTGTAAAAGAATTACAAGCATTAGGCTTAGACATAAAATTATATTCTGATAATAATGAAGAATTAGAATTAAAAGAACATATTGAAGATGGAATAGATTATGAAAAAACACCTAATGGAAAAGCTCTAACAGAAGATGATGTATTAATCCGTGAAGATTTAGAAGATGGATATTCTGAACAAGATGAAGAAATGATTGATGATGAAGACGAAGAAAGTGATGAATTGTTTGATACAGACGATTTAGATGACGATGATAGCATTTATGATAATGATGAAGATATTATAGAATAATTAATTAAATAAAATTTCAAAAAGCAATAAGAGGCGACAGTAAAATTTGCAAGAGCGGGGGATAGCCTCTTGAGCTGTTTTGAAATGCCCAAATAAAAAGAGAAGGGAGACATCTAATAAAGATGGATGAATTAGAAGTATTCAACAAAATAAAAATAGGAATTGCATCAGATGAAAAAATAAGAGAATGGTCAAAAGGTGAAGTAAAAAAACCAGAGACAATAAACTATAGAACATTAAAACCAGAAAAAGATGGTTTATTTTGTGAAAAAATATTTGGACCAACAAAAGACTGGGAATGTCATTGTGGAAAATATAAAAGAGTAAGATATAAAGGAATAGTCTGTGACAGATGTGGTGTTGAAGTAACAAAGGCAAAAGTAAGAAGAGAAAGAATGGGACACATTGAACTTGCTGCGCCAGTTGCACATATTTGGTATTTTAAAGGAATTCCAAGTAGAATAGCATTAATGCTAGATGTATCACCAAGAAACCTTGAAAGAGTAATATACTTTGCTTCATATATAGTAACTGATAAAGGAACATCAGGATTAGAAAAATGCCAAGTTTTAAATGAAAAAGAATATCACGAAGCAGAAGAAAAATATGGTAGAAAATCATTTAAGGCAGAAATGGGGGCAGAAGCAATAAGAAAATTACTAGAACAAGTAGATTTAGATAAATTATCTGCAGAAATAGAAAAAGACTTAGAATCTGCAAGTGAACAAAGAAAAGCAAAATTAATAAAAAGATTAGACACAGTAGAAGCATTCAGAAAATCTGGAAACAGACCTGAATGGATGGTAATGAATGTTGTACCAGTAATCCCACCAGATTTAAGACCAATGGTTCAATTAGATGGTGGTAGATTTGCAACATCAGACTTAAACGATTTGTATAGAAGAGTAATAAACAGAAATAACAGATTAAAGAGATTACTTGAACTTGGAGCACCAGAAATCATTGTAAGAAATGAAAAAAGAATGTTACAAGAATCAGTAGATGCTTTAATTGATAACTCAAGAAGAGGAAGACCTGTTACAGGAGCTGGAAACAGACCACTTAAATCTTTATCAGATTTATTAAAAGGAAAACAAGGTAGATTCCGTCAAAACTTATTAGGAAAACGTGTTGACTATTCAGGACGTTCAGTAATTGTAGTAGGACCAGAATTAAAAATCTATCAATGTGGTCTTCCAAAAGAAATGGCTATAGAATTATTTAAACCATTTGTAATGAAAGAATTAGTTGAAAGACATTTAGCTCATAACATAAAAAGTGCTAAGAGAATGGTAGAAAGATTAAGCCCAGAAGTATGGGAAATCCTTGAAAAAGTAATTAAAGATCACCCAGTAATGTTAAACCGTGCCCCTACACTACACAGACTTGGTATTCAAGCATTTGAACCGGTATTAGTAGAAGGTAGAGCAATCAAGTTACATGCATTAGTATGTGAGGCATTCAATGCTGACTTCGACGGTGACCAGATGGCTGTTCATTTACCATTAACACCAGAAGCACAAGCAGAATCAAGATATTTAATGCTTGCAACAAATAACTTATTAAAACCACAAGATGGTAAACCAGTAGCTGTACCAAGACTAGACATGATTTTAGGAAGTTATTATTTAACAATGACATTAGATGGAGAATTAGGAGAAGGAAAATACTTTAAAGACCCTGATGAAGCATTAATGGCATTCCAAAATAAAGCAGTTTCAATACATGCGAAAATCTTTGTAAGAGTAAGCAAAGAAATTGACGGAGAAATAAAAACAAAGAAAATTCCAACAAGTGTTGGTAGAATTATATTCAACCAGGGAATTCCACAAGATTTAGGATTTATAGACAGAAAAGAAGATCCATTCCAATATGAAATAGACTTCCCTGTAATGAAAAAATCAATGGGAAAAATTATTGAAAGAGTAATTGACAAACATGGATTAACAGAATCTGCAGAAGTAATAGATTATATCAAAGCATTAGGATTTAAATATTCAACATTAGCAGGTATAACATTCTCACTTGCAGATGTTGAAGTACCAGCAGCTAAGAAAGATATATTAGCAGAGGCTGATAAACAAGTAGAAAAAGTTAGAAATCAATATAGAAGAGGTTTAATAACTGATGATGAAAGATATCAATCAGTTGTAGGAATTTGGGATAAAGCAACAAATGATGTAAGTAAAGCAATGGAAGAAAACTTTGGTGATTTAAACCCAATTTACATGATGGTTAAATCTGGAGCCCGTGGTAACATGAACCAGTTAAGACAAATTGCAGGTATGCGTGGACTTATGGCAAGTACTACAGGTAAAGCAGTAGAAATACCAATCAAGTCATGTTTCCGTGAAGGTCTAGATGCCCTAGAATATTTCATATCATCACATGGAGCTCGTAAAGGACTTTCAGATACAGCCTTAAGAACAGCCGATTCAGGATACTTAACAAGAAGATTAGTAGATGTATCACAAGATATAATCGTAAGAGAACATGATTGTGAAACAAAAGAAGGTCTAATGTTAGAAGATATCAAAGATGGAAATCAAGTAGTTGAAAAACTAGAAGAAAGACTTGAAGGAAGATATCCATTAAATGATATAACAAACCCTGAAACAGGAGAATTAATTGTAGATAAAAATACAATGATAAATAAAGAAATTGCAAAACAAATAGTTGATGCGGGATATACACAAGTATTTGTACGTTCTGTAATTGGATGTAGAAGTAAACATGGTGTATGTCAAAAATGCTATGGTATGGGATTAGCGAGAAGAGAATTAGTATCGATTGGTGAATCTGTTGGTATCATAGCAGCTCAATCAATTGGTGAACCTGGTACACAGTTAACTATGAGAACAATTCACTCTGGTGGTGTTGCCGGTGTTGCAGATATTACTCAAGGTCTTCCTAGAGTAGAAGAAATCTTTGAAGCTAGAAAACCAAAGGGTGTTGCAGTAATTACAGAAATTGATGGTAAAGTTAAAATTTCTGAATCTAAGAAGAAACTAGAAATAATAGTTACATCTAAAGATGATTCAAGAACATACACAATACCATTTGGTTCAAAACTAAAAGTTAGAGATGGAGACGAAGTAAAAGCTGCACAACCACTTATAGAAGGTTCAATAAACCCAGCTGAAATTTTAGCAATAAAAGGGCCAGAAGGTGTTTATGAATATGTAATTTCTGAAATCCAAAAAGCATATAGAAGCCAAGGTGTTGATATCAATGATAAACACGTTGAAGTAATAGCTAGACAAATGCTTAGAAAGATGAGAGTAGAAGATGGTGGAGATACAGATATGTTCCCAGGCTCTTTAGTAGATATGTACGAATTTGAAGATAAGAACAAAGAAGCAGTTGCAGAAGGAAAACGTCCTGCGACTGGTAAGAGAGCATTACTTGGAATCACTAAAGCATCACTTGCTACAGACAGTTTCTTATCAGCAGCTTCATTCCAAGAAACAACAAGAGTATTAACAGAAGCAGCTATAAAAGGTAAAGAAGATCATCTATTAGGATTAAAAGAAAATGTAATTATTGGTAAACTTATTCCAGCAGGTACTGGTATGAAGAGATATCAAGATGTTGAAATTAAAGTTGAAGGTGAAGAAAAAACTACAAATAGTGTAGTTGAACCTGAAACAGTACAAGAAGCAGAATAAGTTTTGATAAATGAAGATACACTACAAATTATGTAGTGTATTTTTCTTGTTTTTAGAATAATATAAGGAATGTAACCTTGACAAAATGCCTATTTAGAAGTATACTAAAATAGTATAAAAAGGTGAGAAAGGAAGCATATATGTCAGGAAATAATAGAAAACTATTTGATAATTTAGTATCAAGAACAAAAATATATTTAGTAATAATATTTATATTATTACTAACATTATCAGTATTAAAGCCAAACTTGATAATGCCATCATTAATAATATATATATTAATATTAGGTTATACATATTTTGCAAACAACAAAAGAAAAAGTGAAATATCAGAGCAATTACAAGACTTAACACTAACAGTAGACTCAGCTGCAAAAACAAGTTTAATAAATGCACCATTTCCACTAATAATAATAGAAACAGATGGAAATGTAGTATGGAAAAGTTTAAAATTTGCAACAGAATTTGCTAATGTAGATATAAATATGTATATAAGTGACTTAATAATAGATATAAAAGCAGAAATAGAAAAAGACAAAAACAAAGAACAAAAAAGAAAATCAATTGTAAAAAATATAGAAATTGGTAAGAAAAAATACAAAGTGCAATGTGAATTATCAAAAACAAAAAGAAGTGAAAGAAAAAAAGTTGCAGAATATATGGCAATATTATATTTTATAGATGAAACAGAAAAATATAATTTAATAAAAGAAAATCAAGATAAAGACACATGTGTTGGAATAATAATGGTAGATAATTATGAAGAAGTAATGCAAAGAGTAAATGCAGAACAAAAAACACAATTAATGGCTAAAGTAGAAAGTACAATATATGACTGGGTAAATCAAACAAATGGAATATTAGTAAAAGAAGATAGAGATACATATGTATATGTGTTTGAACATAGAAATCTTGAAAAAATAAAAGAAGATAAATTTGCTATATTAGACTCTATAAAAGATATTGTAAGAAAAGATAAAATTCAATTAACACTAAGTATTGCAATATCTACAGAAGGAGAGACTGATAGCGATGTATATAAATCAGCATCAGCAGCTATGGACGTTATATTAGGTAGAGGTGGAGACCAAGCTGTAATAAGAGAAAATGGAAAATATCAATTCTTTGGTGGAAAAGTAGAAGAAGTAGAAAAAAGAACAAAAGTAAAAGCAAGAATAGTAGCTCATGCATTAGAAGAATTGATATCAGAATGTGAAAAAGTTGTAATAATGGGACATTCAAATCCAGATATAGATGCAATGGGGTCTGCATTAGGTGTATATAGAATTGCAAAAACATTAAGAAAAGAAGCATACATAGTAGCAAATAAAGAAACAGCATCAATAAAAACATTTGTAGAATGTTTGCCAGAAGAATATAATGAAGTATTAATAAATAAAGAAAAAGCATTAGACATAATGGAGGCAGAAACATTATTAGTTGTTGTTGATACACATAAAAAATCATATGTAGAACAACCAGAATTACTAGAAAAAACAAATAAAATAGTAATAATAGACCATCATAGAAGAAGTGCAGATTTTATAAATCAAAGTATTCTAACATTTCAAGAAGTATATGCTTCATCAGCAGCTGAATTAGTAACAGAGTTAATACAGTATACTCAAACAGAAGTTGAATTGCCAACTATAGAGGCAGAGGCATTATATGCAGGAATAATGATGGACACAAAGAATTTTACATTTAAAACAGGTGTAAGAACATTTGAAGCAGCAGCTTATTTGCGTAGATGTGGAATTGATATAATAAAAGTAAAAAAATGGTTCCAAAGTGATTTGGAAAGTTATAATAGAATTTCTGAAATTGTTAAAAAATCTGAAGTTATTCATGATACAATAGCAATATCAAAATATGAAGTACAAGAAAAAGATACAAGTTTAATTTGTGCAAAAGCAGCAGATGAATTATTAACAATAGGAAATATAACTGCATCATTTGTTTTAGGTCAATTAGAAAATAAAATTTGTATTAGTGGACGTTCAATAGGGGATGTAAATGTTCAAATTATACTTGAAAAATTAGGGGGAGGAGGACATATAACTCTTGCTGGTGCACAACTAGAAAATATGACTATAGAAGAAGCTAAACAAGAACTTATAAATAAAATAGAAGAATATTTTGCAGAAAAAGAATAAATGCTATAAGGAGGAAAAACATGAAAGTAATATTAAAAGCAGATATAAAAGGCGTAGGAAAAAAAGATGAAGTTATAAATGCATCAGATGGATATGCACGTAACTTCCTATTCCCTAAGAATTTAGCTGTTGAAGCTAATGCAGAAAATATGAGCAAATTAAAAGCACAAAAAGATTCAAATCAATTTAAAAAAGATACTGAAAAGGAAGAAGCAAAAAAGCTTGCAGAAAAATTGACAAAGATAATGACAAGAATCGAAGTAAAAGCTGGAGAGAATGGAAAAATATTTGGAGGAGTTTCTGCAAAAGAAATTGCAGAAACTTTGGAAAAACAACACAAAATTAAAATAGATAAAAAGAAAATTGACTTAAAAGAAACAATAAAAACACTAGGGGTTCATACGGTTGATGTAAAATTATATGAAGGTGTTTATGGAAAAATAAAAGTTGATGTAGTAGAAAAATAACGAAAGGAAATGACGCAAAATGGAACTAGCAAAAATACCACCACATGATATAGATGCTGAACAAGCAGTTTTAGGAAGTATGCTTACAGATAAAGATGCAGTAAATGCAGCAATAGAAACATTAAAAGAAGATGCATTTTATAGAGAAGACAATAGAGCAATATATCAGGCAATTGTAAATTTATATAGTAAATCTGAACCAATAGATATTATTACATTAAAAGATGAACTAGAATCTATGGATAAATTTGAGCAAGTTGGTGGATTTGAGTATTTAGCAAGCTTACCAGACAAAGTTCCAACAACAGCCAATGTGCAGAAATACATCAAAATAGTAGAAGAAAAATCAATTTTAAGAAATCTTATAAAAACGGCAAATGAAATAATAGAATTAGGATATGACCCTGCCGAAGATGTTGAAGACATAATGGATGGAGCCGAAAAGAAAATATTTGATATAATGCAAAGCAAAAATCAAAAAGGGTATACACCAATAAAAGATGTCTTAGTAGAGAGCTTTACAAAGCTAGAAGAGTTGTATAATAGAAAACAACATATAACAGGAGTTCCAACAGGATTTTCAGAGTTAGACTATAAAACAGCAGGTTTACATGGGTCAGAATTAATTTTAGTTGCAGCAAGACCTGCAATGGGAAAAACAGCATTTGCATTAAACTTAGCAACAAATGCAGCATTAAGAGGAAATGCACCAGTTGCAATATTCAGCCTAGAGATGTCAAAAGACCAATTGGTAAACAGAATTTTATGTAGTGAGGCAATGGTAGATAGCAACAAAGTAAGAACAGGAAAATTAGGAGAAGATGATTGGGTAAAACTTGCTGGAGCAATAGGACCATTATCAGAAGCAGAAATGTATATAGATGATACACCAGGTATTTCTGTAATGGAAATAAGAACAAAATGTAGAAAATTAAAAATGGAGAAAAACATAGGATTAGTTGTAATAGATTATTTACAGTTAGTCCAAGGAAATAAAAGAACAGCAAGTAGAGAACAAGAAATATCAGAAATAAGTAGGTCATTAAAAATTTTGGCAAAAGAAATAAATGTACCAGTAATAGCACTATCACAGCTATCCAGAGCTGTAGAGCAAAGACCAGACCATAGACCTATGTTATCAGATTTGCGTGAGTCTGGAGCAATAGAACAGGATGCTGATATTGTAATGTTCTTGTATAGAGATGATTATTATAATAAAGAAAGTGAAAAAAAAGATATTGCAGAAGTAATAATAGCAAAGCAGAGAGGTGGACAAACTGGAACTGTAGAATTATTATGGATGGGACAATATACAAAGTTTGTAAACTTAGAGAGGAGATTTGATGATTAGTTGTCCAAAATCCCCATCTCTTTTGAAAGATTTGATAAAAGATGGAGATAAAATTGTTTTAGGAGTATCAGGTGGACCGGATTCAATGTGTATGCTTGATATGATGAGAGAACTGAAAGAAGAAAAAAATATTGATTTTAAAATATATGTTGCACATATTAATCATATGATTAGAAAAGAAGCTATAGATGATGAAAAGTATGTGCAAGATTACTGCAAAAAATATAATATAGAATTTTATGTAAAAAGAGCAGATGTGCAAAAAATTGCTAATGATAAAAAGATAGGCACAGAAGAGGCTGGACGTAAAGTTCGTTATGCTTTTTTTGAAGAGGTATTACAAAAAACAGGTTCAAATAAGATTGCAATAGCACATAATAAAAATGATAAAATTGAAACTATTATAATGCATTTGCTTAGGGGAAGTGGACTTTCAGGACTTAAAGGAATAGAACCTATAAGAGATAATAAATATATAAGACCACTTTTAGAATGTGAGCGTGAAGAAATAGAACAATATTGTGAAAAGAAAAACTTACACCCTAGAATTGATAAAACAAACTTTGAGAATGAATATACAAGAAATAAAATCCGTAATATTGTTATTCCATACATTAAAAAGGAATTTAATCCTAATATTATCCAAACATTAAGTAGATTATCAGAAGTTGCTAAAGATGAAAGCAATTATGTTGAGTTACAAACTCAAAAGACATATAATAAATTGCTAATAGAAAAAACAGATAAACAAATAGTATTGAATTTAAAGAAATTTAATCAAGAAGAGAATGTGATACAAAAAAGATTGGTATTAAAATCAATAAAAGACTTAAACGGTTCAACTGACAGGATTGAAAAAATTCATATAGAAGATATTGTTAAATTATGTAATAATAATGTTGGAAATAAATATTTAACACCAAACAAAAATTTAAAGGTATTGGTAAAAGATAAAAAAATATTTTTTATAAAATTAAACTAGATTTTATTGCTTGAAAAATGAAAAACCGCAAGAAAACATAGAATAATGTAACAAAAAGGACACAAAAAAGTCACGAAAAAAGTATTGAAAAAATAAAAAAGGTATGTTATAGTTGCAAAAGATAATAAAAATAGGAGGACTTAAATGAAAAAGGGAATAAAAACATTAGCAATGTGGCTAATAATAATAGTAATTGCAATAGTACTATTATCGTCAATAATGGAAAATAATAGTTCAAAAATGACATATTCGGAGTTAGTAACAAGTATTGCTAATAAAGAAGTAGAAAGTATAGAAATTTCGTCTAGTGGAAATTCAGCAACAGTTAAAATGAAAAATGCTAAAGCTGAAAAAGAAGTAAATATTCCAAGTTTAGATAGTTTTATGTCATACACAGAAGAGTATCTAAAAGCAGGAGACTTCACTTTAGATGAGGCAAAAGAATCAATATGGATTACAATATTAAGTTTAATAACACCATTTGGATTATTAATAATCTTCTTTATATTCTGGTTTATAATGATGAGTGGAAACAATCAAGGTGGAGCTAAAAATATGACATTCGGAAAGAGTAAGGCTAGATTAGTAAATGCAGGAGAAAAAAATAGAGTAACATTTGATGATGTCGCTGGTGTAGATGAAGAAAAAGAAGAATTAGAAGAAATTGTAGAATTCTTAAAAAATCCAAAGAAATTTACAGATATGGGAGCAAGGATTCCAAAAGGAGTATTATTAGTAGGTCAACCAGGTACTGGTAAAACATTACTAGCAAAAGCAGTTGCAGGAGAAGCTGGAGTGCCATTTTACTCAATAAGTGGTTCAGACTTCGTAGAAATGTTTGTTGGTGTTGGTGCTTCAAGAGTAAGAGACTTATTTGAACAAGCAAAGAAAAATGCACCATGTATAATATTCATAGATGAAATTGATGCAGTTGGTAGACAAAGAGGAGCTGGCTTAGGTGGAGGACATGATGAAAGAGAACAAACATTAAACCAATTATTAGTAGAAATGGATGGTTTCTCAGATAACGAAGGTGTAATAATATTAGCAGCAACAAATAGACCAGACGTACTAGATAAAGCATTATTAAGAGCAGGAAGATTTGATAGACAAATAGTAGTTGGAAGTCCAGACGTAAAGGCAAGAGAACAAATATTAGAAGTACATGCACGTAAAAAGAAATTATCAGAAGATGTAGACTTAAAAGTAATTGCAAAAAATACATCAGGATTTGCAGGAGCAGATTTAGAAAATGTATTAAATGAAGCAGCATTGTTAGCAGCAAGAAGAAATTACAAAGAAATTGGAATGAAAGAAATAGAAGATGCCATGGTAAAAGTAACTATGGGACCTGAAAAGAAAACAAGAGTAAGAAGCGAAAAAGAAAATAGATTAGTTGCATATCACGAAGCAGGTCATGCAGTTGTAAGTAGATACTTAGCAACTCAAGACCCAGTACATCAAATTTCTATTGTACCACGTGGTATGGCTGGTGGATATACAATGTATAGACCAACAGAAGACAAATCATTTATGTCAAAAACAGAAATGGAAGAAAATATAGTTTCATTACTTGGAGGAAGAGTTGCAGAAGCTCTTATATTAAATGACATATCAACAGGTGCAAGTAATGATATAGAAAGAGCAACTCAAATTGCAAGAAATATGGTAACAAAATACGGTATGAGCGAAAGAGTTGGGGCAATTATGTTTGGCGGAGGTCAAGGAGAAGTGTTCTTGGGTAGAGATTTTGCTCAAACTAAAGATTATTCTGAGGAAACAGCCAATATAATTGATGAAGAAGTTAAGAGAATAGTTGATAATGCATATAACAGAGCTAGAACAATATTAAGCGAACATGTTGACAAACTTCATGCTGTTGCAGGAATATTACTTGAAAAAGAAAAAATCGAAGGAGAAGAATTCGATAAAATTTTTGAAGAATAGATTAAGAGAGAAAAGGGCGCAAATATACGCTCTTTTTGCTGTTTTAATGCCGAACTCTGCCAATTTTATCTATTGACAAAATTCGATAAATGTAGTAATTATATTATATATGAAAGAAAGAGAAAAAAGTGAGGAATACATATGAAGGTACAAGATTTGGCAATAATCTTTATAATAATAATATTACCAATATCATTAGTAATATCAACATACACACAATATCAAATACAAACGATAAATACGCAGACATTATATGACAGTAAATTGACAGCTGCAACATATGATGCTATTAGAGCATTTCAAATTAATACAACAAGTAGTACAACGTCAGATTTGGCAAATTCAAAATTAAGAGATTTGGAAGCGTCTGTTTCAACATTCAGAAATTCAATAAAATCGTTGTTTTCGCTAAATGGATATTCGGATGATGCAATGGATAGGTATATTCCAGCTTTAGTATATACTCTTTATGATGGATTTTATATATATTCTCCATATGAAAATGTTGCAAATACAGATGGAACCATAAAAAATACAAGTGACAATAAAGACTCTCAATATGGATTAAAACCATATATAACATACAGTTGTAGATATCAAACTGGAAATATAGATGTAGTAATAACATATGCATTAGATAATCATATTTCAGTTCAAGGAACGATAGGAAATGAATATGTTAATGAACAGGGATATTTAATAGATAATATAACTTATAATGAAAAAAATAGAGAAGTTAAATATAATGGAGTTGAAATTGAATCTGAACATTTAACACAACATTTGCCTATAAATGGTGGAGAAGATGAAGAATATAGTTATATAAAAAATAATGGAATAACTTATTATTTAGATGATAAAGATGAAGAGGAAAGCAGAATTATTGCACGATTAAATGATACGAATTTAACTGTGCAAAGTAAAAAAAGTAAAAATCCTGATGAATATAAAAAATGGTATAATACCATAACAGAAAATACTTTGGCAAAAGAGTATTATATAGAAGCATATGAGTTTACGGAATGGTTCAAGAGTAAAGGATTACAAGATTTAAGATATAAAGATGCTAAGGATTCTGTAATAGACGAAAATGGAAATATAACAGAAAATGCACAAATTTGGGAAGACTCTAATTCAAAAGCAAATCAAAAAATATTTGAATTTAATTCTTCTACTACGAATTATAATAATAATATAGAAAACCAATTATCAAGTTTTAATGAACATAGGTTAGCAATAATAAGACATAAAATAGAGGTTAATTTGGCTATTGCAATATCAAATTACAACACATATTCTGGAGCAGCAACGAATAATGTGTTTCAAATGCCGAATTTGAGTGAAGAAGAGTGGTATAGTATAACTCACAATATTTCATTAATAAGTTTTTTACAAGGACTACCAATAGGTGGAAAGACGTATAATGGTAATGCATTAGTAACTAATTCTGAAAGTAAAGAAGTTGTACTAGAACAGAATATTTATATATTAGGAAAAGATGCTAATAGTGGGAAAACACAATATTATAAAATAGGGGACCGCGGGTTAACAGATGGAAGTGTTATAGTAGATTCCGGAAAATATGCCAAAAGTGCTAATTCTTATATAAGTGCAGGAAGAATTAATTTAGACTTTAACAGAGCGATGATAGTAACTACAGATGCCACCAAAACATATTATTTCTATCCACTAAAAGAAAATAATGCATCATATAATAGTGTAATTATGCAAAATGATGTTGATACATATGATGATATATACACATATGTTAATAAACAAAGTTTGGAAGTGAGAACTGCTTTTTATACAGCATTAGGAAGAGAAAGACAATCTCAATATAAATCTACTAATAAACAATTGGCAAACTATAAAAATGTTTTAGTTGTAGGATATGCACCAGAAGAACATGTGAATACTTTTAATGCGGTTACAAGAAATATAAGTAATCAGCTAAATCAAGAAGATGGAATACGAGCTTCATATGAATTTAGTTCCGATTCAAATTATTTGACAAATTATATATTAAAAAATAAAGAAAGATATGACCTTATAATAATTGATTCAACTTATTGGGGAGGACCAATTACGCAAGAATTAATTAATAAAATAATAAAGACTACTAACGTATTTACAATATGTAATGATGCATATATGAATGATATTTGTATTTCTAATAAGACTATGAGTGATTCACGAGGTAAGATGTCAATAACAACTACAGGAACAGAAAAATTTGGTGGAAATTATACAACTAATTTAGAATTCTCAGACTCAAATCAATTAGCAATAGATTTTAATGAAAATGTTCAGGTACTATATGAGGCAGTATATAATGATAGTGAAAGGCATGATGCAGTAGGATTATGGAATAATGGCGAATGTAATTGGATGTATTCTCAGGTTGCAAATTTGCATGAAGATATGAAGATATTTACGAAATTAGTAAAATATGCAATGGACAATAAGACAAAGACAACAATTACGGGGAGTGGAGAATATGGAAAGATAGGACAGCCAATGAGTAGTACAATAACGGCAGTTGGAGTTAATGCTAATGGAAATAGAGCTGATTTTGGATATGCCGATATTGATGTTTATTCAGTAAAGGTTTCTAATCACACAGGAACAATTATAGAATTAGATGGAAATAATAATACTGGAAATGGTCATAGTAGTACTACTAATATGTGGAAAAATTTGGCTAAAACTAGTAACAATGGCGTATTAAAAGGTGGAACCTGGGGAAGTAACTATTTAAGATTAAATGGAACTGATAATTGGGTTAATCTTGGACAGATAAATCTTTCAACTCAAGCGGAATTCGATGCAACTATAGTTGCAAATTCAATTAAAGATGGAGAAGCAGATATAGTTGGTAACTTTGACCTAGGAGGAGCAGGAATATGGTTGTCAGATGGATTTCCAGCGTTTGATATTTATTCTGAGAATCGAAATGAATATATATCAATAAAAGCAAACAAAAAAATAACGGTAGGAGCTAAAACTAGGATAGTTGGAAGATATGATGGAAGAAATTTATATTTATATGTAAATGGAAATCTAGTTGCAAGAACAGATAAATAGAATCGAAAAAAGAAAGGAATACATATTAAGGTACAAGATTTTGCGATAATAAGACACAAAATAGAAGTTAATTTTATATTCTGGTGGCTTAGAGATATTTAAATAGAGTTTTAGAAAGATTAGTATATTATGCAATTTATGGAATGAGATAGGGGGAACAAAATGAACTATGCAGATATAAAAGTAGCAGATGTAGCAAACGGATTAGGGGTTAGAGTTTCTTTATTTGTAAGTGGTTGTAACCATCATTGCAAAGGATGTTTTAATGCTCAAGCATGGGATTTTAATTATGGTGAAGAGTTTACAAATAAAGATATAGACAGAATAATTGATGAATTAAAACATCCATATGTTTCAGGGCTTTCACTATTGGGAGGAGAGCCCTTAGAATATAAGAACCAGCAAGGTTTATTACCATTGTTAAAAAGAGTGAAAGAAGAATTGCCAGAAAAAAATATTTGGTGTTATACAGGTTACAAGTTTGATGATGACATAGTTGGAAATATGTTTGAAAACTGGTCAGAGACAAAAGAAGTAATGTCTTATATAGATGTATTGGTAGATGGAAAATTTGAAGAAGATAAAAAGGACTTAAAGTTGAAGTTTAGAGGTTCTTCAAACCAAAGAATAATTGATGTGCAAAAATCACTTAAAGTACATAAAGTTATACCATATGAGGTGTAATTATATAAAATATGCCAGAAAAGCTTGACAATTTATATCCAAATATTGTATAATGTTTAGCGTATATAGGATGAGAACAAACGAAATCCCGCATACAGTGTTTTAAACGCCGGAAGGAGGGGAATAAAATTATGTCAGAGATAAAAGTTAATGGAAATATAGAAGATGCACTAAAAAGATTTAAAAGACAATGTGCAAGAAATGGGGTTCTTCAGGAAGTTCGTAAAAGAGAGCATTATGAAAAACCAAGTGTAAAAAGAAAGAAAAAATCAGAGGCAGCAAGAAAAAGAAAATTTTAATACATAGAGTCCACGAGTAATCGTGGATTTTTGTGTTAAAAGAAATAATTAAAGGTAATACTTGAATAATTAATAGAAAATATATTATACTATATATTAGCAAAAAAAGAAAGGAAGGATAGAAATGCAATACAAAGAAAAAGAGATAAAAAAAGGAATACAATTGCATGAGATACAAACAGAAAAATTCAAAACTAATTTAATAGCTATATTTTTAACAACACCAATAACTAGAGAAAATGTAACAAAAGATGCATTAGTTTCAACAGTACTAAGAAGAGGAAGTAAAAACATGCCAACTTTAGCTCAAATTAGTAAAGAAATGGAAGAAATGTATGGAGCTAGTTTTGACTGCGGAATAGATAAAACGGGTGATAATCATGTATTAAAATTTTATATTGAAGCGATAAATGATAAGTTTATTGCACAAAAAGATGAAAATATGTTAAAAACAGCAATAGAAAAATTGCTAGAAATAGTTTTTAATCCATTAACAGAAAATGATGTATTTAAAGAAGAATATGTAGCACAGGAAAAAGAAAATATAAAAAGAATCATAAATGGAAGAGCAGATAATAAAGCTAGATATGCATTTGACAGATGTGTTGAAGAAATGTATAAAGAGAAACCTTATGGACTTTATAAATATGGCTATATTGAGGATTTAGACAAAATTACAACGAAGAGTTTATATGAATATTATCAAAAATTAATATCAGAATGTAAAATAGATATATTTGTCTCTGGAGATATTGAGCAAGTAAATCAAATAATAGAAAATAATGAAGAAATTAAAAAATTGCCAGAGAGAGAGGCTATTTATGTAGTAAATAAAATAGAAGATAAAGAAAGTGCAAAAGAAAATGAAGTAATAGAAGAGATGGATGTAACTCAAGGAAAGATAACAATAGGTTTAGATTTGCATTTAGAAAATGCAAATCAAATGTATAGTGCAATTATTTATAATGCAATATTAGGCGGAACGGCAAACTCAAAAATGTTCCAAGAAGTAAGAGAAAAGGCAAGTCTTGCATATTCAGCTGGTTCAAGTTATGTAAGATATAAAAGTAATATTTTTATTAAATGTGGAATAGAAATAAAAAATTATGAAAAAGCAATGGAAATAATAAAAAAGCAATTAGAAGATATGAAAAATGGAATATTTACAGATGAAGATATAGAAAATGCAAAAAAAGGAATAATATCAGCTATAAAAAGTATTGATGACGAGCAAGATACAGAAATCACATATTTTTTCGGTCAAGAATTAACAGAAGTAAAAACAACTTTAGAAGAGTATATGGAGAGAATAAACGAAGTAACAAGAGAAGATATAATAAAAATTGCAAAATCTATTACTATAAATACGGTATATTTTTTAAAAAACAAATAGAATTATATAGTTTAGGGAGAAAGGAAGAGTTTAAATGAAAATTATAGAGAATTCTAAAGTAAAAGAAAAATTATATGTTGAAAAATTAGAAAATGGATTAACAGTAATGATTATTCCTAAAAAGGGAGTTCAGAAAAAATATGTTATCTGGGGAACTAATTATGGTTCTAATGATAGTAAATTTGTAGTTCCAGGGGAAACAGAAGAAACAGAAGTGCCAAAAGGAGTGGCACACTTTTTGGAACATAAAATGTTTGAACAAGAAAGCGGAATTAACAGTTTAGATACGCTTACAGCACTTGGGGTTGAAGCAAATGCATATACAACAAATGACCATACAGCATATTTATTTGAATGCACTGAGAATTTTTATCCAGCTTTAGATGAATTGATGGACTATGTTCAACACCCTTATTTTACAGATGAAAATGTTGAAAAAGAAAAGGGAATAATCGGACAAGAAATAATGATGTATGATGATTATCCAGAATGGAGAGTATATTTAAATGCATTAGAGGCTATGTACCATGAGCACCCTGTAAAATTAGATATAACAGGCACAATAGAAACAATAAGTCATATAGATAAAGAGATATTATATAAATGTTATAATACATTTTATAACCCATCAAATATGGCAATGGTGCTTTGCGGTGATTTTGAGCCAGAAGCGTTAATGGAAGAAGTAAAAAGCAGACTTATAGATAAAAAAGCTAATGGCGAAATAAAGAGAATATATCCAGAAGAACCTAGTGAGATAGTAAGAGAAAAAATTGAACAAAATATGGATGTTAGCCAACCATTATTTGCAATTGGGATAAAAGATAAAGTGGCAGATAATAAAGAAAAGGTAAGAAAACATATAGCTATAGAAATATTGCTAAATATGATAATTGGAAAAAGCTCAAAATTGTATAAAGAATTATATGATGATGGAATTTTATTTAGCTTGCCAAGTCTTGATTATGAATTTGCAAAAGATTATGCTCATTTGCTTATAACAGGACAATCACCAGAACCTGAAAAAGTGTATCAGAAGTTTAAAGAAACTGTTACAGAAATGAAAAAGAATGGCATCGATTCTGATGAATTTAATAGAATTAAAAAAAGAATTTATGGAGAATATGTAAAAGAATATAATGATACAGCAGATATTGCAAGGATGTTTTTGGCAGATTTCTTTAAAGAAATAAACAGTTTTGATTATATAGAAGAAATTGTTACTATTAATGAGCAATATGCTGAGCAAATTTTAAAAGAAGTATTTGATGACAAGAAAATGATTATTTCTGTAATAAAAAAAGCATAATTGTAATTAGATTACAATTGTGTAACAAAGAAAAATAAAAAATAATATCAAAAACTGTAAAAATATGTCGAAATACGGCTAAATCAAGCTAAAAACGTCATAAGAAAAGTAAAAAAAATGAAATATTTTATTGACTGCAAAATTAAAATATGTTATTTTATTAGCATACAGATAAATAATTGTAAAAAAAGGAGAGATGCTGTATGTTAAATGATGAAATTTGTAAATTGAGAGATAAATTAAATGAAAGTATTGTTACAGGAAAAGATTATAGTGTAATATATCAATTAAGTATTGAATTAGATGAACTAATTGCTAAATATTATAGAACAAATGAAAAAGCAATTTCTTGACATAAGATGTTTGATGTGGTAGAATTTAGACAACAAACTTGAAAGAGGGGGATTTTATGGAAACTAAGACTTTGATTTCCAAATCTATTGAAGAAGGCAATGCATTTTCCAAAACATCAACATTTAAAATTTTAAAAGAACGGTTTAATTTAGAATTAAAAGCCCTTAATACAAACTTGTGTTCTGCAGTAAAAGTGACTTATTCAGATGAAAAGATTGATAAAATGGCTAAAAAAATTCTAAACAAATATCTTGATTATGTTGTTAAGGTAGAAAATGGCGAAGTAGTAACCAGTAAAACATTTTGGACTTTAGCGAATGATTATATTGACTTGACTGCATATGAACTTGAATTAAAAACTAAATGTTTTGATTCGGAGTTTAATGAAGCTTGTGATAAAATTTCTAAAAAAATACTTTTTGAATATTGGGATTTTTTAGAAAAAGTTATCACTGAAATCAATGAAGAGTTGGTGAATAATGAAAACTCTCCTAGATTTTCAGTAGAAGAAATGCAGGTTAGAAATTTTTCATTCGACAGAGAGTATCCTGAGAAGATTGAAATGCAAATTTCCTTTAATTTAATGTTGATTTAATGAAAAAAAGACTAGGATTTATCATCCTGGTCTTTTTCAAAGTTGGAGGCGAGTGTGGGAGTCGGACCCACCATCAGAGTTTTGCAGACTCGTGCCTTACCGCTTGGCTAACTCGCCATATAAATATAAAAATGGAGCAGGTAACGGGAATCGGACCCGTAACTTAACCTTGGCAAGGTTATGTTTTACCACTAAACTATACCTGCAATTGTAAGCCTAATTATAATACCAAAATATTTATTGTTTGTCAAGTGTTAAATTTATTAATTGCTAATATTTTGGTAAAGTTTTTATAATTAGTAAAATGCGCTTTCAAGGTAATAAGTGTAATGCATTAAAAAAGTTTTGTAAAAATCCATAGGCGATTTTAGCATTATAGCATTAGAATTATAGATATTCAAAGTTAATACAGTTTTGTTGCTTATAGTAACAGTCAAATATCCGATGTTAGAATTTGCAGGTAATGGAGCTTCTAAGTCTTTGTTACAATATATATATATGCTAATATTGTCTTGATAATTACTATTTACAGATAAAAAATTATAAGGTAAATCTTCTAAAACAATATTAATATTATTAGATACACCTTTTTTTACACTTAAATTAGTGGAATTACATATTTTCCAATTAGCAAATTCATTTGTTATTTTTTCTTGGATATTTATCATTTTAAAATTATTAAAAGCGTAGTTGATTAATGCTATGCTATCTTTAGTTCTATCTCTTTTTGTATCAGCTCCTAAAACAATACATATTATATCCATATTGCCTCTTTTGGTAGCAGTAACTAAACATCTATTAGCACCATTTGTAAAGCCGGTTTTAACACCATAAACACCATCAAGATTGCCTAATAGTTCATTAGTGTTAGAAAGAGTTTTAGGATAATTATTTATGGAAATAGTATATGTTTTAGTTTTTACCAAATTAGAAAAAACTTCATTTTTTAAAGCATAATTTGTAATAAGTGCTAGTTCATATGCAGTAGTATAATGGTTATCATCATCAAGACCATGTGGAGTAACAAAATGAGTTGAAGAAAGACCTAGTGAGGCAGCCTTACTGTTCATCAAATTTGCAAAATTAGGTATATCTCCGCCAACTTGTTCTGCAAGAGCAACTGCAGCGTCATTGCCAGAACAAAGTAATAAACCATAAAGTAAATTTTTTATAGAAATCTTATCATCAGTGTGTAGTCCAAGTCGTGAACCCCCTGTACCCGCAGCCTTAGAAGAAACTGTAACAATATCTTCAAGATTAGAGTTTTCTATTACAACAATAGCAGTCATAATTTTCGTAGTTGAAGCCATTTTTCGTTTTTCATTTTCAGCTTTTCCATATAGGATGGTGCCAGATGAACGTTCGTATATTATTGCTGCTCTGGAATTTATTGATGGTTCATCAATATCAGCAACAGAAGAACTAGTAACAGAAGAAATATCAGAATAAAATTCATATTCTTCATCATCAGCTAATACAGGAGAAAAAAATAAAGAAAGTATAATAATTAAACATAATAGAATCCTATAAAATTTCACAATAAAACCTCCAAAAGAAAATCAATAAAATATATGTAAAAATATTGATTTTATTCTTAAAAAGAGGTATAATAAATAATGTATAAAACTCGGAAAGAGAAAGGATGAATTGAATGAAAAATAAGAAGGTTTGTTTAGGAGTAATAGTCATAGCAATAATAGCATTTTTATTAAGTTATATAATAAGTTATGCTAATACAGGAGAAACAATATATGTTAATCTAACTAATGTAGATACTAATGGAGTAGGATATAGAATAGGAAAGCCTACGGTTAATACTGAAGAAGACCCTGCAACAAATGCAGTAATATGGAATATAACTACATATGATTCAGCAAGTGCAACAACAGCAAGTAGAACACAAAGAAATTTATATTGTATAAAAGCTAATTATGGAGATACTTGGAATAAAAGTAAAAATACAAAAATTGCATATAATTTGTCATATGACTTACAAGCAGATAGACAAGAATTACTAAATAAAATTGTTGGAAATAGTAATGATGCTGATAGTGTAGTAAAAAAATTACTAACAGAAGAAGGACATTATAGAGAATTATTATGGATATTAGATAATTCATATATAGAAGGACAAACAGATAAAAAAGAATTCTTAAGTAAAATGGGATTTCAATATGATGAAGCATCAAATGTATATGTTTATCAACCAATTGAAGGATACAATTATAACAATTTAGTATCAGGAATGGCTGAATATAATGAAGCAAATTTAATAAAAGATTCTGATATAAAGGCTGTTCAAAGAGCAGCTATATGGTATTATACAAACTATATGGAAGACCCAGAAAATAATGCAGTATTTAATCAAAAAACAAAAACTGATTGGTTAAATATGACTTTAGATGGTACAACATATGAGGCTTTGTCAGAATATAACAAAACTTCTACAACAGATGTGGGAGCACTTAGAAATGAACAAGCAATGGTAATATATAATTATTTAATTGACGCAGCAGCTAATAATGCTAGTCAATATACAGCAGAAAATAATTATACAATTAATAAAGGTACAACAATAAATACAACAGGACTAAATAAAAATTCTGATGGAAAATATAGATTATCTACAACTAGAGTTGGAACAAACTATGTTGTAGGACCAATAAAAATAGATGGAGATAAAACAGCAGGAACAGTAACAATAAAGGTTACAAATCAAAATAATACAGAAATCACAGGATATAAATTTACAAACAGTACAGGAACATCATTAGAAAAGCAAAATATACAAGATTTAATAGGAAATGGTGAATTTTATATACTAGTTCCAAGAGATGGTATTGAAAAGGTAAATGTAAAAATTAATGTAACACAAGAAACAACAAAGAAAACATTATGGCTAAATGGAACAGAAGATGCAAATTCAATAAAATTAAATGCAGAGCAACCAATAGTAGAAGTAACAAGAAAACAAGAAACAATACCAACAGAATTTGTAGCACAACCAGAAGAATTTGACTTAGCATTGCGTAAATATATAACACAAGTAAATGGTCAAAATGTGGCAAATACAAGAATTCCTAGTATAGATTTATCTACATTAAAAACAGGAACAACAGCTACATATAAACACAGAAAAGACCCTGTAACAGTTAAAGATAAAGATGAAGTTACATATAATATTTCAATATATAATGAAGGAAATAAAGCAGGATATGCAACAAAGATAGTAGACCAATTGCCAACAGGTTTAATCAATTCACCTAATAATTCAGCAACAGTAGTATCAAAAGATAAATCTGGTAAAACAAAAAATACTTATAAACTAACATATAATACAGTAACAAACCAAATTACATTAACAATTGTTAATACAACTGAAAATCCAGCAAAAACATTAAATGCATATACAGAAGGAAATTTAGATTATGAAACAATTCAAATAAAATGTAAAGTAGCACAAACAGCAGATACTAAAAATCAAATAGTATTAACAAATGTTGCATGGATTGATGAAGAATATAATTCTGATGATAAAATCACAATTACAAATCAAAAAGGTGCTGATAGAGATTCAGAACCAGATTCATCACCAAATGTTAACAAAGACAACATGTCAAACTATAAAGGAAATTCAAATAATAAAGAAGATTTAACAGATAGTAAATACCACTATGAAGGACAACAAGATGATGATGACTTTGAAAAATTAGTAATAATGCCAGAAGAAAAAATATTTGATTTAGCATTATTTAAACATATAGCAGCAATAAGCAAAGACCAAACAATAGAAAATGGAGAATATGTTACTGATAATAAAAATATAGATGGAACATATTTAAGAGCACCAGTAGTAACTAATATTGATAAAGAAACCGGAAAAATTACATATAAACAAGATGATAAAGAAGCATTAATAGTAGAACCAGGAGATTATGTATTATATACAATTAGAGTATATAATGAAGGCGAAGTTAATGGTTATGCAAGTAAAATAAAAGATACATTACCAATAGGATTAGAGTTTGTTGTTGGTAATGAAGAATACAATGGAAAGTGGAATTTAGATGGTATAGATTCAGATGGAAGACAGGTAGTTTCAACAACTTGGTTTGCAAAAGGACAGGGAGCTGAATTAAATGCTGTAGAAGGAGAAGCTAATTATAAAGCAAACCTTTTATATGCATTAAATAAAGAAGGAGCAATAAGCACAACAGAACCAGAAAATCCAGACTATTTAGATGCACAAGTTCTATGTAGAGTAACAGAAAATGCAACATCAGGTAGAGTTTTAGTAAACTATGCACAAATAGCAGATGACAGTGATGAAAACGGAAACCCTATAGATGATATAGATTCAACTCCAGATAACTTTGTAAATCCAGATAGAAAATTTGAAGATGATGAAGACTTAGAAAGAATAAAACTAAGAACACCAGGTCAATATGATTTAGTTTTGGTAAAAGAAGATGAAAATGGAGAACAATTAAATTCAACAGCAAAATTTGAAGTAACAACAAATGGAGTTAAAGAAGAAAAAGAAATAACAGGAAGACTAATAATTGCTAAAAATGTACCAGTAGATGCAGACCATTTGACAGACGATGTTTATGTAATAAAAGAAACTAAAGCACCAGATGAATATTGTGAGTTTGATGGAACAATAACAATAACCGTTTCTAAAAAATTAAAAGATGATGGTTCTGGTTATGAAAAAAGTATGAAATATACAGTAATAGATTCAGAAGGAAATGATATTACAAATAAAAAAGATGCAAAAGTATATGTAAATAGTGATGGAAATATATATGTAGAAGTTAAAAACTATATTGAACCTAAATTTGACTTAGCATTAAGAAAATTCATAACAGAAGTACAAGGTAAAGAAGTAACATCAAGAGTACCACAAGTAAAAATAGATAATGGAAAGATTACATATGAACATAGTAAAGACCCAGTAACAGTTCATGTTGATGATACAATAATTTATACATTAAGAGTATTTAATGAAGGAAATATTGATGGATATGCAAGTGAAATAGAAGATGATATTCCTGATTATCTAGAATATTTGCCTGATGAAGAAACAAATGTTAATTATATGTGGAAAATGTATGATAAAGATGGAAATGAAACAACAAATCCAGAAGAAGCAGTTAAAATAAAAACAACATATTTATCAAAAGAAAATGGTACAGATAAATTATTAAAAGCATTTGATGGAACAAATGTAAGTTATCAAGATGTAAAAATTGCATTTAAAGTAAAAGACCCAAATTCAAACACAACAATTATTACGAACCATGCTCAAATATCAGATGATAGTGACAAAGATGGAAATCCAGTTGATGATATTGATTCAAAACCAGGAGAATGGAATGATGGCGAAGATGACCAAGATGAAGAACATGTTAAAGTAGAATATTTTGATTTATCATTATTAAAATTCGTATCAAAAGTAATTGTTATAGAAGATGGAAAAGAAAATGTATCAAATACAGGTTATAATGGACACGAAGACCCAGAACCAGTAGTAAAAGTTGAATTACATAGAAAAAAATTAAACCAAGTTACAGTAAAATTTGGATATGGAATAACAATAACAAATGAAGGAAATATTCCAGGATATGCAACAGAAATTACTGATTATGTACCAGAAGGATTAAGATTTGATTCTGCTGATAACCCAAATTGGACAGATGAGGGAAATAATGTAATATCTACAAGACAATTAGAAAATACATTATTACAACCAGGAGAAAGTGCAACAGTAGAAGTTATTCTTACTTGGATAAACGGACCAGAAAATTTAGCATTAAAAACAAATACTGCAGAAATCTCTGAAGATAAAAATGAATATGATGTTCCAGATAGAGATTCAACACCAGATAATAGAAAAGATGGTGAAGATGATATAGATATTGCAAAAGTAATATTAGCAGTATCAACTGGTAGTGTAAAAACATATTTATCTTTAGCTACAGGTTTATTAGTACTAGTATTAACTGGAGTAGTGTTAATTAAGAAATTTGTAATATAAAATAAAAGAATCGGCAAATTATTGTCGGTTCTTTTTTTGCAATAGATATTTACAACAAAAACTGCTTATGGTATAATCAAACAAGAATAGATATGAGGTGATTTTGTGAACCAGATATTAATTACAGGTGATGAAAAAATAAAGGAAAAAAAAGTACTACCAATTAAAGGTGTTACAGCACTTTTTGCAATATGTATAATAATATTAGGAATATGTATGATAAGTGGAAGTGTATATGCAAAAGAAAAGATAAATCAAGTAGTAGAAGCAAATACAAAGCCACAAGTTGATATAGAAAGAAATGATGATGACAATACTATAGAAATAAAGGTAAAACACAATAGAGGAATAAGTAAGATAGTATATAGATGGAACAACGAAGAAGAAACTGTTATTGATGGAAAAAATAGAAAAGATGTTACAGAAAAAATAGACTTAATTGGTGGAGAAAATACATTAACAGTTACAATAACAGAAGAAAATGGCCAATCAGTAACATATGAAAAACAATATAAAGTTGGAAATATACCAGTGATAAAATTAGAATCAGTATCAAACGGAGTAAAACTAACAGCAACAAGTGAAGCTAATATTACTAATATAACATACAGCTGGGATGATGAAGAAGAATCAAAAATACAACCAGAAGAAGCTTCAACAACGTATGAAGGAATAATAAATGTTCCAAATGGAAAACATACATTAAAAATAGCAGTATTAGATGCAAATAATATGGAAGCCAAAAAAGAACAAATTGTAGTTGGAGATAAAGAGCCAACATTAACTATAAAACCACAATATGTTGATGGAAAAGTAGCTTTTGTAATAGATGCAGAAGATGACGAAAATATTAAAACTGTAGAAATTACTCATAACGGTGGCACTAAACAAACGGAAAATGTAAATGATAAGACATATCATAAAGATATAATAATGACAGAAAAAGAAACGAATACATTAATAGTTACAGTAACAAATATAAATAATTTAACAAAAACAATGAGAGTAAAATTTGATAATAAGTAGGAGAAATACATGGTACAGGAAATATATATAATAGATGATGATGAATCATCATTACCGATATTTAAAGAACTATTTAAAGAGGAAAATGAATTTAAATTTATAGGAGTAAAAACAGAACAAATAGATATTGCATTAAAAAATATACCATTCTTAATAATAATAAATGAAGATGCAATAGATAGAGATGTTATAGAAGTATGCAAAAAAATAAGAAGAGATGAAGACAATCAGATAACACCAATAATAGTGGTATCATCTAATACAGATAGGAAACATAGAATAAGTGTATTAAGCCAATCAGTAGAGTATTATATAAAAAAGCCAGTTGATGCAGATTATATATATTATACTATAAAGAATTTGAATAGATTATTAAATATAAACAGAAAAATAAGCCCGTTAACAGGCTTACCAGGTAATGTGCAAATACATGCCGAATTGAAAAAGAGAATATCAAAAGAACAAGAATTTTCTGTGTTATATTTAGATTTAGATAATTTTAAGGCTTATAATGATGTTTATGGATTTTTAAAGGGAGACCAAATAATAGAATTTACAGCACAAACAATAGTAAAATGCGTACATGAAATGTTTCCAGAGGAGGCTTTTATAGGACATATCGGAGGAGACGATTTTGTAGCAATTGTTCCAACAGACAATGTGGATGAAATATGTCAATCCATAATTGCGCATTTTGATAAAAATGTAACTAAATTTTTTACAGAAGAGGATTTGGAAAAAGGTTATATAGAAGTTGCAAATAGAAAAGGAATAATAGAACAATTTGCATTAACATCAATTTCAATTGGAGTAGTAATTGTAGAAAAAGGAAGATTTAGCAATATATTAGAAATTGGAGACGTTGGAGCACAAGTAAAACATGTAGCCAAATCTATTATGGGAAGTAGTTATGCAATAGATAGAAGACAAACTCATTAGGAGGAAGATTTTATAAATGATTACACAAGTAATAGTGTTAATAATATTAATAGCGTTAAATGCATTTTTTGCGGCAAGTGAAATTGCATATATAGCATTAAATGATGCGAAAATAGAAAGGCAGGCTAAAGAAGGAAATAAAAAAGCTCAGCAAATACAGAAAATGTTAGAAACACCAAGTAAGTTTTTATCAACAATACAAATAGGAATAACATTAGCTGGTTTTTTATCTAGTGCATTTGCTTCTGATGCATTTGCATCTAAACTTGCACCAGTGCTAAATAATGCAATTCCTATTGGTATTGGAGCATGGCAAAATATATCAATAATAATAATAACAATAATATTATCCTTCTTTACAATAATATTTGGTGAATTGGTGCCCAAAAGATTAGCGATGAAACATTATGAAAAAATAGCATTTGCAACAATTGGAATAATTAGAACAATATCAGTTATAACTGCACCATTTGTAAAGTTATTATCAGTAACAACAAATGCAATATCCAAAATATTTGGGGTAGGTGAAAACGAAGAAGAAATAGTAACAGAAGAAGAAATCAAAATGATGGTTGACCAAGGCAAGGAAGATGGAACAATACAAGAAGATGAAAAAGAATATATAAATAATGTTTTTGAATTTAATGATATTACAGCATCGGAAATAATGACACATAGAACAGATATATTTGCAGTAGATATAAATACAAGTGCAGCAGAATTATTAGAAGAAATAATAAGAGATGATTGCAAACATAGTAGAATTCCTGTTTATGATGAAACAATAGACGAGATAAAAGGAATTTTGTATGTAAAAGATATAATTAAAAATATTACTAAAAAAACATTTAAAATTAAAAATATAATGAAAGAAGCATATTTTGTATCACAAAATAAATTAATAAATGAAATATTTAAAGATTTGCAAAAAAGTAAGAAACAAATGGCTATTGTAGTTGATGAATATGGCGGAACTGCAGGGCTTATAACAATGGAGGATATTCTAGAAGAAATTGTTGGAGATATTTATGATGAATATGATGATATTGAGGAAGAATATGAAAAAATAGATGATAAAACTTATATGGTTTCTGGTAGAATGCCAATTTATGATGTAAATAAATTGTTGAATTCAAACATACCAGAAGGAGATTATGATACTTTGTCTGGATATCTTCAAGAAGAGTTGGGAAGAATTCCTACAGAAGAGGAAATTCCTATTATTGAAACTAAAGAACTTACTTTTAAAATTGAAGAATATGAGGATAAAAGAATTGTAAAAGTTAAGGTTTGTAAAAATGAACCAGAGGAAACTGAAAATTAATAATAAAACAGGCAGAGAAATTAATCTCTGCCTGTAAAAGGATTTGGGTTAACGAGTTACTACTTGCTGGCCTCGACAATCTTGTCGATTTCAGCTTCGATTTCTTCCTGTGTTACAAACTCAGGAAGGACAATCTGCTTGTCCAGAGCTGGAATATTAATATATTTCCAGGTGTTTTCGGCCAAATCTTCATCATAATCTCGTAAAAGACTCTGATGAACATGTTCCTCGAACCAGTCAGCATCAATGCTGATCCCATAATCGGCCTTAATTCTTTTCGCTACTGCGATAAAGAAAAGGTCGTCCATCGGGAACAAGTCCTTACGAAGTGTTGCTCCGTCAACAACTTTTCCGGTTCTGTTGTAACCAAACCTGTCATCGAAACGTCCAGAGACGTCAATTAACGTTCGTATCCAACGGTCCCAAGCCATATCCTGATACAAGTGTGTCTCGTATCCTGAACCTATCCATGCTGGATTAAGTTCAGCAAAGACTTCTGGATGAGTCATCTCATCTACAGCAGCCTTTGGGATATCAGACTGGAGGTTTGTTTCCAGTTTGTCTTTTATCCCTTTTAAGTTATCTGGAGTAGTGTGAAGTACTACAGTGGAAACATTTCCACTTATAGGATGTTCTGTAAAGTGGAATACCTGTCTTGGTCCGTACATCCGGATTGCATCTGGAAGTAACAGCTGAGACACGATGGTGTCGATACTGCTGAGGTCCTCTCCATTTTCAAGCATTGCCAGTAATTTGGTTGCGGTATGGTTCATTGTTAACATAAAAATCCTTTCTGCTATGCTTTGCATAGACTTTTGTGTAATGGGTAAACACAATATGTATTTACCATATATTAATGTTTCAACAATTATATTATACCACAAAAATAATATTTTGTAAAATTAATGATTTTAATTCGAATCATAAGTTTATCTTATATCTCTCAGCGATTAGTTAAATAATATGTTTGTAGCTTAAAATAAGAAACCCTCCAGAAAAAAATATTTCTGGAGGGTTAAGGGGAAAAACAGATTGTTAATTAGTTACTAAATGGGTCATTAGCCCAAATCTCTTTCTCCTTTCTTTATATGTATGCACTACATGTTACATATTTAGCATAACGTATTTACATAAAATTGCCAATATACAGTATAAAAAAATTGAATATTTATGTTGATAGAATAGAAAAAAAATGATAAAATATAGAAAATAAAAGAGAGGAGAAATAAAAATGGATTTAACTTTAGATGTTGAGGACTATAAATTGAACATAAGGGCTGGAGGAGTAATTATACATAATGGAAAGATATTAGTTCATAAAAATATATACAAAGACCATTATTGCTTACCAGGTGGAAGAATTGAAATAGGTGAAAGTTCTGAGCAAACAATAAAAAGAGAGATATACGAAGAGTTAGGAAAAAGAATAGAACTAATAGGATACTTGGCAACAGTTGAAAACTTTTTTGAAATGGAAAATAAAAAGTACCATGAAATATTTTTTATACATAAAATAGAATTTGCAAATGAAGAAGACAAGAAAATAAATTATACTATGCACAATTTAGAAGGAAAAGAATATTTACAATATGAATGGTTAGATTTTGATAAGGTAGAAGAATATACTATTGTTCCTAAATGTTTGAAAGAAGTATTGAAATCTAAAGACTTTCCAATACATATAATTAATGATGATTTAAAATAAGGAGAAAAATAATATTATGTATAATCGAATTTCTATTGTTGGTGGTTCAGGAACTGGTAAAAGTACATTATGTGATATATTATCTAAAGAATTTGATTTACCAGCAATTCATTTAGATGCAATCAATTTTAATGCAAATTGGGTTGAGATTGATAAAAAGGAAAGAGATAGAATAATATCTGCTAAGTCGAAGGAAGAAAAGTGGGTTATTGATGGAAATTACAACAAAACACTTAAGGAACGTTTTGATAAAGCAGATTTAATAATATGGTTGGATTATTCAACGGCTATGCAATTAAAAGGAATTTTAAAAAGATATTTTAAAACTCGCAATAATGAGAGACCAGAAATACCTGGTTGTAAGGAACGCTTGGATTTTCAATTTCTAAAATCTGTTGCTACATATAATAAAAAGAAAAGTCCTGTAATTGCAGATTATTTAAAAAATATTCCAAAAGATAAAGTATTAATTTTTAAGAAACAAAAAGATTTAAACAAATGGCTTAAAGAAATCATAAAATAAAAATCCTCTCATACAATTATAAAAAAGATTGTATGGGGAGTTTTTTTATGATAGTATTAAATAAAAAGAAAATAAGATTAACAATATTGATTGTGTTTGTATTAGCATTTGGATTTGCGATATTAATGGATAGCAAAGAAAGTGTACCAACAGTATCATTACCTGTATCTGGAAAAACGATAGTAATAGATGCACGGACATCGGAAAACCAGATGAAGGAGCACAAAGTAGTAGAGGAACAACAGAGGCAGAGACTAATTTAAAAATAGCATTAAAGTTGCAAAATTTGTTGGAGCAAAGTGGCTCTTCCGTAGTACTTACACGTTCTGATGAAAATGCAATATATGATTTAGATGCAAAAACCTTAAAAGAAAAAAAGATATCAGATATACATAATAGAGTAAAAATAGGAAATGAAAGTTCAGCAGATATATTTGTATCAATTCATCTAAACAAAATTCCGCAACAACAATATGATGGTTGGCAAACATTTTATAATGCTGAAAGTCAAGATGGTCAGAAACTTGCTGTATCGATACAAAATAATTTGAACAATGCTATTCAAAAAGAGAATAACAGAATAGCTAAAAGTATAGAAAATGTATATATAATAAAACATGTAGAAATACCAATTGCAATAGTAGAATGTGGATTTTTATCTAACCCAGAAGAAGAGCAGAAATTGCTGGAAGATGAATACCAAAATAGGCTTGCCTGGGGCATATATAATGGTATAGTAGACTATTTTTATCAATAATATTCTTACAGTATAATAATTCTAGTAGCTTTATAATAATTTAAAATAAAATATTATTCTATAGTATAATATTACAAAATCACTGTAACCTTACGGGTATAGTGATTTTTTGTGTAAAAATTGTGTGAAATTTGTGGAAAGAGATTGACTTTTTGACGGTTTCAGTGTATTATATTAATTGTAAAAACTAGGATTAGAAGTTCGTGAGAAATATCCTAAGGAGGAAGAATATGGGAGAAGTTATAGTTATCACATCAGGAAAAGGTGGAGTTGGAAAAACAACGACAACAGCAAATTTAGGATCAAGTTTAGCATTAGAAGGAAAAAAGGTTGCATTAATAGATACAGACATTGGATTAAGAAATTTAGATGTTGTAATGGGATTAGAAAACAGAATAGTATATGATATAGTTGATGTTGTTGAAGAAAAATGTAAATTAAGACAAGCTTTAATAAAAGATAAAAGATTTAAAGAATTATATTTATTACCAGCTGC
>CAKPLQ010000007.1 GCA_934167685.1 uncultured Clostridia bacterium
CCATGTTGTAATGCTGGTGCTGTAGATTTTGCCTTTGATGTTTGTCTTCCTTTTCTTACTAATTGATTAATTGTTGGCACTTAAATTTCACCTCTTTCTTTTTTATTTTATTTTAAATTAATTAAAACCGCTATGAATTTACCATTTTTAGGTTTTCATCGCGGTTTATATTTTATCATTTTTACTTGATTATGTCAATATTTTATACGATTATTTTTACATTTTTCATACTATACATTGAAATAATAGATTACAATCTTATAATCCTTTCTTTTCCGGTAAGGCTTTTACTTCATTAGAAGCAAATAATCTTCTTAATGCATATCTAATTCCACTAAATGTAACAGGACTTCCAATTACATCTATATTTTCATTTTTAATTGCATTTTTACATATTTTAGCAATTGCTCTTTTTTCAGTTTTTCTTAAGTTAGTTCCTTCTAAATACGAAAAATTGTAAGTTATAGGTGCAACTTCTACGTATCTAGCTTCATTCTTAGAAAATGACATTGCATAATTGTATATTAAATTTTCGGCATCATAATTGTATTGTATTGCATACTGTGTTAAGGCTTCACAAACAATTGGGTCAATTTTCTTAATAACTTTTTTATCTAATGGTTTGTATTCTGCAATTGCATGATTTATTAAGATTTCTTTAATTTCTTCTCTTTTTGCTTTATCATTTAATAATGCGTTCCCAGAAGCTAATTTTGTAGGATATATTTTCAACTCGTTTCCATCGCTTATCTGCACTTTATAAACAATTTTTCCATTTTCAATTTTAGCAATTATTCCTAATAAACTCGGTTCTTCTATTTCGTTTACTTCTTGGATTTTTTCTTTTTCAAATGATATTATTTCTTGTTCTGCAACAATTTGTTCTACTATACTTTTTGCAAGTTCTTCTATTTCATCAACCTGTTGTATTTGCTTTTCTTCATGATGTTCTTCTAATGGTTCTATTTCTTGAATTGCTACTTCTTTAATTGGTTCTATTTCCTGAATTTGTACTTCTTCTACTGGTTCAACATCATCTAGTTCTATTTCTCCTATTAATTGTGCCTGTTGAAATTCTGTTATGTCCTCTACTTCCTCCTCTTGAATTTTCTCTATAAGTGGCAATACTGCGTCCTCTTCATTATTCTCTTCTATTTTTGATATTTCTTCATCACAAATAATTTTTGCAAAATTTCTTTTAGCAAAATTTCTTTTTAACTCGGCATATTTTGCAAGTTCTGAGCTTTTGTTTTCTATTATTTTTTCTATTTCTTCTATTTTTGCTCTATAAACTTGGTTTTGTTTATCTTGAATTTCATCTTCTCTTTTTGCATTTGCAGATAATACTGGAACTCTTCCAAATCTTTCATAAAAGTCTTGTTTTTGAAGTTCATATCTTGCATCTCTTTCTTCTTGAAGTTTGATTTTTTCTTCTAATTCCTCTCTATCTTCTGCAATTTTGCGTATTTTTCTTATTTCCTCGGCAATCAAGTTATCAGCCATTAAATTAACAACTTTTTGCACTTCGCGGAATCTTTTATCGAGTTTATTCTGTAATTCTTGACTTTGATTTCCTAATTGTGAAATCTGATTTCCAAGCGCACTAATTTCTGCCTTATATTGACCAATATCGGCATTCTTTTTTTCATTTCTTTCTTGGGCTAATTCATTTCTTTTTCTTTCTATTTTCCCAATTTCTTGTTTGGCTTGTTTTGAACTTTCAATAAAGTTTTTGGTAGTTCTTTTTATTTCTTCAAATCCGTTCATATTATTATCTTATCAAGTAATATTATTACTTAATAAACTCCTTTCATTTGTGATATATTTTATTACATCTTACATTCTAACACAACCATTATTTTTCTACAAGCTCTTTTTGTTATTTTTTTTCGTTTTTTGTAAAATCTTGTTCTTTTAAATCTGCTAATCCTCTATCTGCAAGTTTTCCATACTTTATTTTTTTGTCTTTTATTTTTTCTTCTAATGGTGGTACTATTCCAAAATTCGCATTCATGGGTTGAAATTTGTCATTTTCCGTCGAAACATATTTTGCTAATGCCCCTATCATTGTTGTTTCTGGAAATACTATTTTATCTTCATTTTTATATTTTTTACATGCATTTAATGCTGCTAGCAATCCAGAAGATATTGATTCTACGTAACCTTCAACTCCTGTTATTTGCCCAGCAAAAAATATATTATTATTACTTTTTAGATTATATGTATTATCTAATAATTTTGTAGAATTAATATATGTATTTCTATGCATTACACCATATTTCACAAACTCTGCATTTTCAAGACCTGGTATCATACTAAATACTCTTTTTTGTTCTCCAAATTTTAAGTTTGTTTGAAATCCTACAATATTAAATATCATTCCATTAGTGTCATCTTGCCTTAATTGTACCACTGCATATGGTCTTTTTCCTGTTCTTGGGTCATCAAATCCCACTGGTTTTAATGGTCCAAATCTTAATGTATCCATTCCTCGATTTGCCATAACTTCTACAGGCATACAACCTTCAAAAATTTCTCTTTTTTCGAAATCATGCAATAGCACTACATCAGCTTTTATTAGTTCACTACAAAATTTTTCATATTCTTCTTGATTCATCGGAAGATTTATATAACTTGCTTCTTGATTTTTTATTCTATTTTGCCATTGTTCAATTGTTTCTTCTTTTTGTTTTTCTTGTTCATATCTATTGCCCCAAAATGCTACATTAAAATTAATACTTTCTTTTGTTACAATTGGAGCTGCAGCATCATAAAAATATAATTTATCTTGTCCTGTTATTTTTGAAATTTCTTTCGCCAAACCATCTGATGTTAACGGACCTGTTGCTATAATTATAATTCCATCTTTAGCAAGTTTTTCTATATCTGTTACTTCTTCATGTATTACTTCTATTAACGGATTACTCTCAATTTCTTGAGTTACTTTTTGTGCAAATATTTCTCTATCTACTGCTAATGCTTGCCCTGCTGGAACTTGTGTTTCATCTGCTACTTTTATTAATAATGAATCTAAATATCTTAGTTCTTCTTTTAATAATCCACAAGCATTGGTATGTAAATTTGATTTAAATGAGTTACTACATACTATTTCTGCCAAATTGTTATTGCTATGTGCTTCCGTAAATTTTACAGGTTTCATTTCATATAGTTTAACTTTTATTCCCTGTTTCGCTATTTGATATGCCGCTTCGCTTCCAGCAAGGCCTCCTCCAATTACTGCTATGTAATCTTTCATAATTATTATCCTTTCATTCAAACAATTTCATAATATCTTCTTTTGACAATTTACTAATAAATGATGTCTTAGTGCCAAGGACATTATCTATTAATTCAGATTTCTTTTTTTGTAACTCATAAATTTTCTCTTCTATTGAGTTTTTTGTTATTAGTTTATATACTTGAACATTATTTTTCTGTCCAATTCTGTATGCCCTATCTGTGGCTTGATTTTCCGCTGATGCATTCCACCAAGGGTCATAATGAATAACCATATCCGCACCAGTTAAATTAAGTCCAGTTCCTCCTGCTTTTAGTGAAATTAAAAATACTTTTATTTCTTTATTCTCATTAAATTCATCTACCATTCTAATCCTATCATCAACTTTAGTCGAACCAGTTAATTTGAAATAAGAAATAAAATTTCTGTTCAATTCTTTTTCGATAAATTCAAACATTGATGTATATCCAGAAAATAATAAAATTTTATGTCCTGATTCAGTAGCATCTTTAATTATTTCTATACATTGTTCCAATTTACTACTTCCAGCTTTATAATCTTTTATAAATAAACTTGGATGGCAACAAATTTGACGAAGTCTAGTAAGTGCTGCTAACACCTGAATATGGCTTCTTTCAAAACCTTTAAGCTCTATCGTTTCCGCAATATCTTGTTTTGCTTGTGCCAAATAATTTAAATAAATTCTTTCTTGTTCTTCTTTCATTTGGTTATTTAGAACTGTTATTGTTTTTTCTGGTAATTCTGTTAATACTTCTTTTTTAGTTCTCCTTAAAATAAATGGTTCTATAAGCATTTTTAATTTTTTCATTGCCTTTCGGCTCTCTTCTTTTACTATTGGCACTTCAAATTCTGTTTTGAATTTCTTATATGTAAATAAATATCCAGGCATTATATAATCAAAAATTGACCATAATTCGGCTAATGAATTTTCTATTGGTGTACCTGTTAATGCATATCTTGTGTCTGCCACAATTTCTTTAACTGCCTTGGCATTTTGAGTATTACTATTTTTTAAATATTGCGCCTCATCTGTAATTGCAAATCTGAATTTATATTTATTTTCTTTATATTCTTCTATATCTCTTTTTAATAAATCATATGATGTTATTACTAAATCATATTTTCCTATATCTTTTATCTGTTCTTTGCGTTCTTGAGCATTACCTCTTATAACTATTGTTTTTAGTCTATTAGTAAATTTCTGTGATTCATTTTGCCAGTTTAGAGTGAGCGAACTTGGACATATAACTATAGATGCTCTTCTTTCTTCTTTATTTTCTTCAACATATCCTGCAATTATTGATAACATTTGTATTGTTTTTCCAAGCCCCATATCATCTGCTAATATTCCACCAAATTTATAATTGTCTAATGTTTTTAACCATTTATATCCTGTTTTTTGATAATATCTTAAAACACTCTCTAGGCTTGATGGTATTTCTATATCTCCCTCATCACTTTCTTTATCTAAGCCATTAATTATTTTTTTATATTCTGAATTTTTTATTATTGGCGTATTATTGATAGTTTTTAACAATTGATTTAAATATAGACTTCTATTTACCGGTAATCTTACACTTCCTTTTTCTAGTTCTTTAAAATCAATATCCATACCAGTTACTAATTTGTCTATAAATTCAATATCTGGATTTTCTTCTAAACTTATAAATGTTCCATCTTTTAATTTGTGATATTTTTTCTTTAATTCATATTTAGTCATAATTTCTTCTATCTCTGATATATCTATGTTCAAATTATCTAAATCTATAGTCAATAAGTTATTTTCTACTTTTATTCCTAAATTACCTATTTTAGGCTGTTTTATTTGTTTCGATTTAAATTCATCTGTTACCATTACTTCAAGTTTTTGCATATATTCATTTACATCATTCAATAAGAAATTATAAATCTTATCTTCATCTGGAAGGATAAAACACTCTTTCTGTGCATAGTACATAAATCCGGTTTTTCTAAATAAATTAAGCACCTTATTTTCAGCAACTACATCTCTAGGATATTTTATTTGAATTTTTTGTTGCAATGGATTAAATTCTTCTTCTCCATAACAAAATTTTACATCTGCTAATATACGTCCATTTTTATCATAATCCAAAAATAATTTCACTAATAGCTTTTTAGGTTTATATTGCTCTAGTTGTTTCTCGTCTATTCCTTTAAACTCAATACTATTTTTTAATTTTAATAAGACTATCGAAAATAGTTCTGGCAGTTGTTCTTTTCCAAATATCAACTCAGTCATAAAATTATCTTTTAACATTTTTAATAACTTAAATGTAGTTTGTTCATACTTTTTATCACATCTATAAAGTGCATTGTTTATTAGCAAATATTTATAATTTCTACCAGTTATTATATCAATATCTCTTATTATATCTATTTTCTCATTCAAAACAATTTGGTATTCTTCTTTCCCCTTTTTCTTCATTATAAAATGCAAATTTGGATTTTCATTTTTAAATTCTATTTTTTCTTCTTTGTATTCTTTTTGAAAATCTATCTCTTGCCCTTTTAAAATTTCAAACAGTTCGTCAATTCCACTATTATTTAATAATATATATCCTTCATTTAGTGCCTTACCATAATATCTATAACTTGTATTTACACTTGAATTAACAAATCTTATTGTCTCTGAATGTTTTAATATAAATTGCAAAAGTTCTTGACTGTTATCCACAAATATTTCCTTTCTGTGGATAAATTCTAATTTGTTTCCATATTTATATTTTTCCTCATTAATCATTCTGTCATAAAATTCCGCCAAATTTTTAATTTTATACATTCTTTGATTTCCAATTTTAAATTCGATTCTTAAATTACTTTCATATTTATCATAAATTATTTTTGGCTCAATTCTTATTTTTTGTTGATTCAATTCTTTTTCTTGTATGTTAGCTTGTTCAATTTCTTGCATTTCTTCTGTGTAAAACTCATTTACTATTTGCTTAAAATTTCTGTATTTAGAATCTGCTATTATCATTTTATGCAAATCAACTGTATCTGAACTTTTCAACATTTTTTCGTATTTTTCATTATTAGAAAATTCCATCATTGTTGCTACTATATGTTTACATGCTGCATATCTTCTTTGATAGTCTGGACATTCACATGTTACATCTACAATCTCCCCATCTTCTACACTAATATGCGTTCTATATATATCTTGACCTGTTACTTTTCCTGTTATGTCAAAATTATTTTCATCATTATAATTGATTTTTTCTATTTCAGTTCTTCCTGTTCTTACATATAATCTAGCCTTTTGTACTCTTTCATTTCCTGCATCAAAATATAATTCATTTATCATTTCATTATTTACTAACATCTATTTTTCCTCACCATTTCTTGGCTTATTATTATATCTCATTTTAGCGTTTTTGGCAATACAAAAAGCATATTTACAACAAAAAGTGTAAATATGCTTTTCTTTCTATGTATCAAAAAAATATGTTGCTTCTAAATCTGCTTCAAACACTAACAAAGCTAATGGATATTTTGTATATGCAATTCCTATTGTTCCATATTGTTCTTTAGGTTCTGTAAATCCCATATGCCAACGAATTGCATATTTTTCTTCACTTGTTAATTTCATGTATTCAGTAATCATCATTACTGATTTTTCGCCATGTCCGTATGGTATTGTATCATCTACTGTATAATATGGCACCTTTTCCCATATTCCTAATGCATTTTTAGCATTTCTATAATCTATTTTATAAAAATTTGCTTTACATACATCATGTAATAATGCAACTATTTTTAATGTATCATCTGAGACCTCAATCTTTTTAGCTGAATTTTTCACTTTTTCTACTAGTATCTCATATACTTTCATACTATGCTCTACAAGTCCACCTGCATAATTTCCATGAAATCTTGTACTTGCTGGTGCCGTAAAGAAATCTGTGCTTTCTAGAAATTTTATAAAATCTTCTATTCCTTCTCTATTTACGGTTCTTAATATTTTTAAAAATTCTTCTTTCAATTTTTCTTCCTCCTAGTATTATTTCTTTCTCTTCTCTTCAATTACTTTTATTACAGCGTCTGCTTCTTCATCTATTGTCATTCCTGTTGAATCTATATATACTGCATCTGTTGCTTGTACTAATGGAGCAATTTTTCTTTCTGTTTCTAATTTATGTCTTTCTTTTATACTTTCTAGAACTTCCTCATAAGTAGTTTCTATTCCTTTTTCTAAATCTTGATTGTATCTTCTTCTAGCTCTTTCTTCAACAGAACAGTCTAAAAATACTTTCACATCTGCATTCGGAAATACTACTGTCCCTATGTCTCTGCCCTCCATAATTATATTAGCATTTTCTCCCATTTTTCTTTGTATTGGTGTTATCTTATCTCTTACTTCTTTTATTGCAGCAAATCTAGCTACCAAACTGTCAACTTCTGGAGTTCTTATTTCCTTAGTAACATCTTCTCCATTTAAAAATACTAATTGTTCTTCATTTTCTTTTCTTAGTTCAATATTAATGTCTTTTAAAATTTCTTTTATTTTTTCTATTTCTGTATATTGGATATTTTTGTTTATACATTCTAATGTAACACATCTATACATTGCCCCTGTATCTATACTTATTAGATTTAGTTTATTTGCAATTATCTTTGTTATTGTTCCTTTTCCACTTCCTGCTGTTCCATCAACAGCCACTATAAATCCCATTTTTCTTTTACTCCTTCTATTTCTTTGTTAAAATAAATCCTGTTGATATAAATCTTGTTCTGTGTGCTCCAGAACTATCTACTGGGTCATTTATTATTTTTCCATCTACTACCATAGCACTTGATGTACCACCATCTAAGTTAGTTGCATTATAAGCTCCATAATTTTGCATTATTTCAATTAAGTCATTCATGTCAGCACCTGGTTCTTTTAATGTTCTTCCATCTATTACTAAAAATAATACTATTCCGTCTTTTCTTTGACCTATTGCCGTACGTGGTGCAGTTCCCCAACCACCATTTCCAAGTACTTTTGAGGCTTTTCCATTAACTATTAAAAATGGTCCAAATGTTACTCCGTCTCTTATCTTCATTTCCTGTGCTTGCTTAACTGTCATCTTTCCTAATACAAGTTTATTATCTCGTGAAAATCCTATTAGTCCTCCTGAACCATTCCATGTTTTTGACGTTATTAATTTTCCACCAGAGAATGTTATTCCTAACGGATTTGCTCCATTACTGTTATAATTAGGGTCTTCGAATCCACCACCATTTATTGCAATAAGAGCATCATTATCTTTTGCCATTTGCGTTAGATATTGTCCACTTGTTCCTAATTTTTTTGTATATACTGTTTTTATTCTTGCTGGGTCATATATAGCTGCTAGATAACCACTATACCCTTTTCCCTTTATTTCTATTATTTTGTAATCTTCATTGTTAGGGTCTTTTTCTAATATAGCTTTTTCGTATTCATTAGCATATTCTTTGCTTTCTGATGTTGTATTTATTACAATTGTATTTGTATTAGTTATTTCATCTACTTCACTAACTTTATTTTTTGAAAGTACTTCATTTATTGTAGCATCATCATAAAACCAAGTTGCTAAATATTGATGTGTCATTGTAGTCATTGCAGTTGTTATCAACCAATCTCTAAAACCAGAATATGGTCCATATAATAAAAATCCTCCAGAACTTACTCCTATTATTGCCAATATTATTAATACTAACCAGATTTTTTTCCAATTTTTCTTTTTCTTTTCTTTCTTGTCTTTCCTTAGGGCTTTTGGTACTTCATCTATTTCATCATATTCTTTATTTTTTTTCATTTATTTCATCCTTTCAATGTATATCAAATTAATACAATATTAACCTTTATCTTTCAATATCCTGTTTATTATAACAATTTTTTTTATTTCTGGCAACACATATATTAATTTTTTTATAGGAAATTTTTATAACAAAAAATTGTCAAAAGGATATTCCTATTGACAATTTTTTTAACTTATATTATCTCTTATTTTATTAGCCTTTTTTCTAATTCTTTGTATTGCAGTATCAACTGACTTTACCTTAGCATTTAATTTAATCGCAATATCTGCATATGATTTTCCCTTTTCATATTCATGCAAAACCTGCAATTCAAAATCACTTAATGCTTTTTTTATTTTATTTTCCATACTCTCAAAATATTCTCTTTCAGCAATTATATCTGATGGGTCATTTAATATCTTAACATCTAAAATATCAATTTTATCCATATCCTCATTATCATCATATGCTGCCGCATTTAAAGAAACTGATGAATTCAGTGGAATATGTTTTTGTCTATTAGAATTTTTTACTGCTGTTATTAATTGTCTTTCTATACACATATTTGCAAATGTTTTAAAAGAATTCTGTTTATCTGTGTCAAATGCTTTTACTGCTTTATACAATCCTATCATTCCCTCTTGAACTATATCTTCTTTCTCTGCTCCTACCATAAAGAACTTATTAGCTTTTAAGTTTACTATATCATTGTACCTTTTCATTAAGCAATTTAACGCCATATAATCATCATTTTTTATATTTTCTATTAACTTTTCGTCTGTCATTTGTGTATATTTATCTTCATTAATTGAAAACATATTTTTTTCCATTATTGTGTCTTGTCCTCCTACTAAATTATATTAGTATTATATACTCAAATCATTGATAAGTCAATGGTTTAAGCTTGCTTTATTTATTTCTTCTATTTCTAAATTAACATCCATAATATTTTTTGCTATATCACTAAACTCTTTTTCAGCTTTTGTTAAATATATCTTTTCAGTTCTATTATTATCAACACTTTGCATATTATTATTATTTAAATATTCTTTTAAATATTTAGCTACAGTAACTCCTGTATTTATTAATTCCACATCATATTCCATTTCTCTTTTTATTATATCCTCATAAATTGGATAATGAGTACATCCTAAAATTATTTTATTTATACTATTTTCTTTGAATGGTTTCATATATTTTTTTATTTCTGCTTTTCCCTGCAGACTCTTTGCTTTACCTTCTTCTGCTATTGTTGCAAGCATAGGGCAAGCCTTGTTTACAACCTTAATATCTGTGATTTTTTCTTTTAATTCTTTTTCCCATTGTCCGCTTCTTATTGTTCCTTCTGTAGCTATTACCCCAATTTCTTTATATCCCTGTTTTTTTATGTATTCCACTGTTGGTTCTATTATTCCAATTATTGGTATTGAAAATTTTTTCTTTAAAGTTTCTATTGCTTGGCTTGTAGCTGTCCCACATGCTACTACTATTAATTTTACCTGTTTTTGAATTAACATTTCTACATTTTGTATAGAATAATTTATTATTTGTTCTTTACTTTTATTTCCATATGGAAAGTGCCCTGTATCTCCTAAATACACTATACTTTCGTTTGGAAGTAGTTCTCTTATTTCTTTAAAGACTGTTAATCCTCCAACTCCTGAATCAAATATTCCTATTGCTCTATTATCCATCTTCCTCAACCTTATTTCTTTCTTAGTTTTAATCTAAGATATTATATAATATATTTTCAAAAAATTCTACACTTTATTAGCAAATTTATAATTATTTTCATATTATATATTAATCTTGGCATAAGCCAGTAAGAAAGGAAGTTTTAATATGGAGATAAATGAGAACAAACCAGAACCAATGCATCCTTTTGTAGATATTGATGGATTTATTGCTGATGGTAAACAATTTGATTTAGATATAGTCTTAGCAAATGACCATAGAGATGTAATCTATGGGGTTGTTAGAGATTGTTTTAAAGAACCAGTAAAAGATGCTGTTGTAAAATTAGTAGAAGTTGATTTTAAATTTGGTAAAAAAGAATTAAAACCCGTATCTCATACTTTTACTGATGATGAAGGTGAATTTGTATTTGGTCCACTTTGCCCTGGCAAAAAATATGCTATACAAATTTGGAAAGATGATGTTAAACACATAAAAGTTTGTGCCAAATGTCATCATGAAGGAAAATGCTTAAAAGGCATAAAACTAGATTGTGATGATTTCCATCCATGTGATAAGCCTTGCGACAGATGCGATTGCACTGACGAGCAATAAAAAACTAGTCTAAAACAATTAAAATAGACACTAGATTAGCAGAAAAATTTCTGTTCATTCTGTGTCTATTTTTTGAGTTTTACATCATTCCCATTTTTTTAGCCCATTTTTTACCTTTTTTAGTTATCTTCTTTGTTGTCATTTCATTTTCATTCCACATCATAATTATTCCAGTTGTAATCAATCCGCCTATCATCATTCCTTTTACGAATTTCATTTCTCAGCCCTCACTTTCTAAATCAATTTTAACTATTTTTATTATCTCTTTTTTTATACTGTTTATACTCTTTAAATAAGGTATATATTTCATGGATAGCAATTATTGTCAAAAAAATTCCGAATAATTTTCTTAATTTTTGAACATCTGTATTTACCGAAATCACGGCTCCTATTATGGCTCCTATAATGCCAAATATAGATACTTCTTTTGCTAATTTTAAGTCTATATTTTTATCTCTATAATTAACTATTATTGCTGATATTGCTGTTGGAATAAAATACAATAAATTTGTTGCTTGTGCTATATGTTGCTCCATTTTTCCAAATGTTGTCAACAAAAAAATTAATATTGTTCCTCCTCCCATCCCAATACCGCTAAATATTCCTGAAAACGCTCCTATTAATATTTCTAACATAGATTCTCCTTTATTACAAAAATAACATTCTAAAAGAATAATATAGTATAAAAATTACAAATACTATTTTTAATATATAATCTGGTATTTTTTTTAAAATTTTAGCACCAATATAACCTCCGGCAATTCCGCCTATAGCACATAATAAACCAGAATTCCAATTTATATAATTACTTTTATAATAAAAGATACCACTTGTTATTACCATAACTAACATACAGCATAATGATGTTGCTCTTGACATTTTGGGTTCAATTTTTAAAATATATATATATGCTGGAACTAGTATCATCCCTCCACCAGTTCCAAATAATCCACATATTGTTCCCGCCAATAATCCAATCACAAGTTTTTTTACCATTTAAAATTCCTCCAACTCTACAGAAATTCAAAAATAGAGATAGCATATTTTTTACACTATCTCTATTTTTTGCACTTTTTGCTTTTTTATTCTATTTAATATTTTCATCTTTTATAAAATATTTTGTTCCCAACATTTTATCTGGCAAATATTGTTGTTCTACCCAATGGCCTGGATAGTCATGTGGATATTTATATCCTTCATTATATCCTAATTCTCTCATTTTTTCTATTGGTGCATTTCTTATATGCATTGGTATTTCTCCAGTATCTTGATTTTTAACATCTTCTAATGCTTTATTTATTCCTAAATATGTTGCATTAGACTTTTTACAATTTGCTACATAAACTGCCGCTTCTGCCAAAATAATTCTTGCTTCTGGCATGCCAATCATATGTACTGCTTGCATTGCTGATGTTGCAATTACAAGTGCTTGTGGGTCTGCTAAACCCACATCTTCTGAAGCACATATTACAATTCTTCTTGCTAAAAATACTGGGTCTTCTCCTCCATTTAATGCTCTTGCTAAATACAGCAATACTGCATCTGGATCTGAACCTCTCATTGACTTTATAAATGCACTTATATTATCATAATGTGTATCTCCATTTTTATCAAATATAGCCTTTCTATTTTGAATACTATTTTTTATAACTTCATCTGTTATATGAATATACCCATCTGCTTCCATATTTGTTGTTAATACTGCTATTTCTAGCCCATTCAATGCTGTTCTTACATCTCCATTAGCTATGTCTGCTATCTTTTTTAGAGTACTATCTTCTATTTTTACATTATATTCTCCAAGTCCATCTTTTCTTGTCAAAGCTCTTTTTAAAATATTGTATATATTTTTTTCTGTTAATGGTTCAAGTTTTATTACCATTGACCTAGATATTAGAGCTTTATTAACTTCAAAATACGGATTTTCTGTGGTTGCTCCTATTAAGATTATTGTTCCATTTTCTACAAATGGTAATAATGCATCTTGTTGTAATTTATTAAATCTATGAATCTCATCAATAAATAAAATACTTTTTCCTGCCGGATTCATCATAAAATTTCGTGTTTCTTCTACTATTCTTTTTATATCTGCTACTCCTGCTGTTACTGCATTTATTTTGTAAAATTTATATTTTGTAGTTTCACTTATTACTTTTGCAAGTGATGTTTTACCACATCCCGGAGGTCCAAATAAGATTATACTTGATAATCTATCTGCTTTTATTGTCCTATATAATAACTTCCCCGGACCTATTACATGTTCTTGCCCTTCATACTCTTCTAATGTTTTAGGCCTCATTCTATATGCCAATGGCTCTGTATTACTCATCTTTCTCTCCTTCTCTATTTGATTGATTATAAAACACTCAAAAAAAATTGTCAATAGTTTTTTCGAACAGTTTTTCACTTTCAAAATTATATTCTTAATGTGCAATTACAATAAACTGTGAATTGTTCCATTGACTTTTGCATTTTTTATATTTATAATATCAAAAGTGAAAGGATGATTTAAATGTTAGCATATATAAAAGGTTCATTAGAAATGAAATATAAAAACTATGTCGTTATTGATGTTGGAGGGTTAGGATATAAAGTATTCATGTCCGAAAATGCCATAAATTCACTTGGAGAAATTGGCGAAGTTATTAAGGTTCATACATATTATAGAGTTAGAGAAGATGATATTAGCATATATGGATTTAAAACCCAAGAAGAACTTAGAATGTTTGAATTACTTATTAGTGTTAGTGGAGTTGGCGCAAAAAGTGCATTAGTTATGCTTTCTTGTATAGAACCATCTGAATTTGCTATTGCAGTAATTTCTAATAATGTAAAATTACTTACTCAAGTACCAGGAATTGGTCCTAAATCTGCACAAAGAATTATTTTAGAATTAAAAGACAAGTTAAAAGCTGAACAATCTGAATTAGATGAAGAAAAACTAGAAAACCAAAAATTAAATTCTATTAAAGTTTCTGAAAATATTCAAGAAGCAACTTCTGGTCTTATGGTTCTTGGATATACACGTAAAGACATAGAAAAAGCCTTTAAACATCTAGATGTTGATAGTCTTAGTGTCGAAGACTTAATTAAAAAAGGCTTAATTTTATTAACAGCTAAACATTAAATTGTTTAGCTGTTTTATTTATATATTTTATTTAATATTATCCCCACAAAATGAACAATCTGTGTAGAATTATTATTTGCAATTTCTTTTCCAATTGCTTTCCCTCCAACTGTTATTGCTGCAACACTTGCGCTTATAACAAATTGCAAATCCACTCCCACTTTTTCAGAAATTTTTGCTGCTATTAAAGCACTTATTGCACCACTTAATACCCCACAAATATCTCCTATAACATCTGCACATATATTAGCTACTTTTGCTGCATTTTTTATTAGTTTTATAGATGTTTTTGCTCCTTCAACTTTTTTAGTCGCTTTTGCATGGAATTCATGTTCTTTGGCAACTGTTACTGCCACACCAACTATATCAAATATTATTCCTATAGCTATTACAGCTATTAATATTATTACTGATGCTATAATATTTAGATGTGTTACTCCATTATTTGATATGTACGAAAATGCCATTGATAATATAAATGTTGTTATAAAAATTTGTATAAACCATTTTACTTTCGAGTGTTCTTTTTCTTTATCTTTTCTCATTTATTCTTTGTTCTCCTTTTTATATCAATTAAAGCGAGATTTTTTTATTTTAAATTCTCGCCTTTTTTATACTATTTTAGATGGTAAAACCTAAGTAAATTTTACGGTTTAGGTCTAGTTGAATTTCTCTATTCTTTACTATGTATTACTACATAGCTGTTTCCATTTAAAAGAACACCTACATATTTCATTAGGCACTAGATCGCCACTTAAGTCCGTACCTTAATCCTCAGATTTCTATGCTTTTATGAAAGCAAACATTCTAGAAGTTTTCCTTAACATACTATTGTTTATTGCTAGTCTTTTTTGCAAATGTAATTTCATAATTAAATTTAATCCCAATGCATTCACTCAAGACAGGCTACTCTATGTATTTTGTGTCTTGGCACTCACCATAGGTTTCACTTAAAAATGCAATTTAAGTCTCAACGAAACGAGGGAATCCTGTATATGCCATTATACCATACCCTGGTTTCTTTCATCCTACTCACACACAAAACTGGCATTTCGCGCACAAATAAAATGCTTCATCGGTATGCCCTTTAGTGGATTTTTAGCCCCACCCTCGCAATAACTAGTACGACTAGAATAATGCACCATCTTTATTATTATACCAAATTTATCCAATTTATCAAGTCCGTTTTTAAGCAATTTTTAACTCTATATTACCATTTACAGTAAATAATAACCTTATTTTAAAGCTTTTTTTCATTTTTTATGTATTTTTAATACTGTATATGTTTTCTTATCTCTTTATATATTTCCTCATGTATATCTTCTATCGTTCTTAATTCATTGTTCTTAACACAATGAATTTCATACCAATTATATTCTTTGGCTACATCACATGCTGCATTATATGCGTCTTGTAAATGGTTTTTATCACTTTCATGTATATCTTTTTTTACAGTATGATTAAATTTATTTTCTCTATTCTCGATTAATTCTAATGATTTTTCAACAGGCATATTCAAAAAAAATACTTCTGTTGGTATTGGAAGTCCATATAAATTAAATTCAAAATCCCAAAGCCAGTCCAAAAATTTTTTTCTTTCTTGTTTGTCTGAAATTTTTCCCGCTTGATGCACCATATTGGCCGTTGTATATCTATCCGCCAATATTACTCCTCCATTGTCATAATATTCTTTATACCCCATTTTAAATGTTGCATATCTATCTGCCGCATAAAATGTTGATGCTATATATGGACTAACTTCTTTAGCATTTTTACCAAACTCTCCTGATAAATACATTTTTACTAATGATGAACTTGGCGAATCGTAATTGGGAAAACTTACAATTTTATAATCTATCCCATCTTTTGTTAATCTTTTTTGCAACTTTTCAAATTGGGTTTGTTTTCCGCTTCCATCTGTTCCATCTATTACAAATAATTTTCCCATTTTTATTACTCTCCTTTTTTCTTTTTATTATAAATATCAATATATTTGATGTACTCTTGCCTAATTTTATTGTACTTTTAAAAATCTTTTCATCTTATCTGCATTGGGATCTCCAAGCTTTCTGGATACCGCAATATCATATTTAATAAATAAATCCATAACCTCATCATGATCACTTTTTCTATCATTATCGCTTTTTTCCCAACGTCTTCTGTTTTCCTCCCAACGCTTGTCATTTTCATCCCAGCGTCTTCTGTTCTCCTCCCAACGCTTGTCATTTTCATCCCAGCGTCTGTTGTTTTCCTCCCAACGCTTGTCATTTTCATCCCAGCGTCTGTTGTTTTCTTCCCAACGCTTGTCATTTTCTTCCCAACGCTTGTCATTTTCATCCCAGCGTCTGTTGTTTTCTTCCCAACGCTTGTCATTTTCATCCCAGCGTCTGTTATTTTCTTCCCAACGCTTGTCATTTTCTTCCCTCATCTCTCGTATTTCACGTTTGTTATCTCTAACTTCTTCTCTTAAATCGTTTATTGCGTGCAAAATAGGTATTACAATTTCATCGGTGTTCATACAATTCCTCCTTTTAATTTGATTTAAACTTTAGATAAAAAATTTTATTTGTTATGAATAAAAAACTCATATTGATATAAAAATGTGTAAAAGTACAACAAAAATATTATGGTTAGATTATACATTCTAACTTTGTATATGTCAAGTATTTTTACTATCATTTTTTAAAATAAAAAAAGAACTAGATAACTGGTTTTTAAAGCAAACTATCTAGTTCAATAAACGAATTATAAAACATATAAATATATGATTTATGCTGTTATTTTAGCAAAAAGAACAATAGAAGTCAATAAATTTCGACAATTTTCTTAAATTTTCTATCTTAAGAAAAAACCTTTTATAAAAGCAACTAATCTTTTAAAAATATTAGTCTCCTTATATACAACTAAACTATTATTTTCTTCTTCGTTATTTTTAATTTTTTTCTTCTTTTTATTCGCAAATACATTTTGCATATCATATTGTTCAGTTATTTCTTGTTCAAGTTGTTTTAATTTTTCTGCATCTTGTCTTTGTAATCTTTCCTTTTCTTCTGGGCTTGCTAAAAAGTCCCTATATATCAATCCCAAAATAGTAATTGTTTCTTCTTTAAGCTGTTGTTCTTGTAATGGTTCTTGTATTTCAACTTTATAATTACTAGCTTTATTTTTTTCAATAATGTCACTAAATTGAATCGGTATTTTACTTTTTAAATCTATTGGCATTAATTTTATAATCTCATCAACCTCGCAAAAAGCTTCTTCATAAACTCTTTCCACTTTTTCCTCCTATGTTAATCATCCCAATTGAAGTTCGTATTCTGGTTGCTTCATTTCATTTCTGGTAGCTTCCTTTAAATTTTCTTGTGCTTTTTTTCTTTTTACTTCATCTTCGTCTTTGTAGCAACCTTTCATAAACTCCATACAGTTTTTATTTTTTTCTTCTCTTATTGCTCTTTGTATAACTAATTCGGCAAATTTTTCTCTTTTATAATTGTTGACCATTATTTTATATCTATCTATTCCAATTTCATCTAAATATTGTTGTAATATCTGTTGGCATTGTCTTGCTTGTCCTATTTTACCAACAGATAATGCCTCTTGCTGAACATCTATATTTCCATAACACGCTAACAGTCTTTCATCTACAGAATTGGGGTCATTTTCATTTCCTCTTAATTCTTTTTGGTCATACTTATTAGAAATTTCTTGCATTAAAGCAATCTTCAAATTTTCTAAATTATTTTCACTTGATATCTTTTCTAGTTCTTCTTCTAGACCTTCATATACTTTTTTATCTTCATTAGTTATTTTTGCAAAATTAGTATAATATTTCATCTTTATTTTTTTTATCGCATTAGCTATCTTTTTAACATTTTCACATGCTTGTAAATATTTTGCATTTTCTTCTGCATTTTCATATTCCATGTAAAATTCTCCTTTGTTTATCATATACATTTTCATTATAGCAAATGTACTATTTTTTGTAAACAATTTTTTCTAAATTTTTTATAGCTGGTTCATATATATTTTCTCCTTTATAGTTAAATCTACTGCCATGGCAAGGACAGTCCCATGTTTTATCCATATTATTCCATGATAACAAACACCCTAAATGAGAACAATTAGGCTTTACAGCATATACTTTTCCATATACATCTTTATATACCCCAACATTTTGACCATTCAGCTTTATTATAGCTGCATTATCATTCTCAATTTGTTCTATACTATATGATTCTATTTTAAATTTATTTAATGCAATTGAATTTACAGTCTCTTTTAACATATTTTCAACTTCCCATCTATTTTTTATAGGTTTTACTCTAGATGCTGTAAAAATCTCTTCATATTTATTATTCTTTCCTATTATTTTATCAGCAACAATATTGGCCGCTACATTTGAAGTTGTCATTCCCCACTTTTTAAACCCTGTTCCTACATAGACATTTCTCATAAAACTTGAAAATTCTCCTATATATGGAATTTTATCTAAACTAATGCAATCCCTAGTATTCCATTTAAATAAAACTTTGCAATCTGGATACATTTCTTTTGCCTTTTTCTCCAACATTTCATAATGTTCATTGTCTGCTATAGGCTCTCCAGCTTTATTCCCTACTCCTCCTATTAATAACACTTTTTTTCCATTATAATTTGCAGTTCTAAATGAATAAACTGGCTCTTTTACATTTATATACATTCCTTCTGGCAATTGCTTTTCTGTCTCTACAGCAATAATATAAGATGTTGATTGATACATTTTAACGAAATAAAAGCCTGGCATATTTATTATCGGAAAATGTGATGCTATAACAACATATTTAGCATATATGTCTTCCCTATCTGTGCACACTTTATATTTTTCTCCTATTTTCTCTACATCCGTTACTGTTGTATATTGATAAATCTTGTTATTTTTTTGTATAGCATTTGCTAAACCTATCATATACTTTCTTGGATGAAACTCCGCTTGCCCGTCAAATTCAATAGCACCTTTTATTTTTATCGGTAAATCTATTTTAGTAACAAACTTGGCATCCTTTCCTAATTTATTTACAGCTTCTACTTCTTTTTCAATTTCTGTTACTTCATCTTGCTGTGTAGTATATACATACGATTTTTGTATTTTATACTCACATTCAATTTGTTCATGTTCAATTATCTGATTAATATCATTTATTGCTTGTTCATTCGCCTCTAAATATTTTCTTGCATATTCTTCTCCATAATCGTTTACTAAGTGTGCATAAAATAAATTATGCTGACTTGTTATTTTTCCAGTTGTATTTCCACTTACTTTGCTTCCTATCTCCCCTTTTTCTAGAAGAACTACCTTTTTTCCGTATTTAGTCAAATAATATGCTGTCGTTAATCCAAATAATCCTCCTCCTATTACGCATACCTCTGTTTCTTCATCTTCTTTTAATGTAGATACATGCACTTTATCTCTAGTTGTTTCTATCCATAATGATTCCATACATTTCCTCCTTTCAGCCTATTTTTTCCATTATCTATTAAAATATACTTTCCAATGAAAAAAGAAGGTTTCTATTTAGAAACCTTCTCCTAGAAATTATTTAATACGGTCTTCTAGAAAATACTCGAAGCCCATTCGAGTATCAGACAATATCCAATGAGTATCAAAAACTGCATATTCATTTTCTATTTCTGACTCTTCTTCTGGGCAAATAATCTCGTTCTTCATATCATATACATGCATAATTCCATCTCCGAAAAACCATGTAATTATGAAATGATTTCTAAAAGTACTCCGCGTATACACCTGTCCTTTCTTTGTGATGCATACTCTTATTTGTGACAAGTCATATACTTGACTGATGTCATAAAAAATAGAACCACTTATAATGTTCATTTTTCTTCTCCTCTCTTCTATTATACAAATTGCTAGCTTACATATCTATTGTAACATATATCATAATATTGGTCAATTTTTCTGAATATTTTACTTTATTGTATGGAAAAATAAAACATAAAGTGATATACTACAATAAAATATAAGAAGTTGATACTTCAACAACACATAAGAAAGGAAGATAAAAATGGAAGAAAAACTTTTTAACAAAAAGGAAGTCGGATGGTCAAAAATTGACTCACGCGAAAAAGAAGCAATTTATTCATACTGTAACGGATACATGAACTTTATGAATAGATCAAAAACAGAAAGAGAGGCTGTTGTAACTGCAAGAGAAATTGCTGAATCTAATGGTTTTAGAGATTTATCAAGTTATGATACTTTACAACCAGGCGATAAAGTTTATTTTATTAACAGAGAAAAAAGTATGTACCTTGCAGTTATTGGTACAGAGAAATTAGAAAATGGAATTCAAATAGTTGGAGCACATATAGATTCTCCAAGACTTGATTTAAAGCCAAATCCATTATACGAAGATTCTGGTTTTGCTTATTTTAAAACACATTATTATGGCGGAATTAAAAAATATCAATGGACTACAATTCCACTAAGTTTACACGGAGTTATTGTAAAAGCTAATGGTGAAAAAATCACAATAAATATTGGTGAAGATGATAATGACCCAATATTTACAATTTCTGATTTATTGCCACATTTAGCTCAAGACCAAATGGAGAAAAAATTAAAAAATGGTATTGACGGCGAAGATTTAGCAATTTTACTTGGCAGTATTCCATATGATGACGAAAATTGTTCTGAAAAAATCAAATTAAATATTTTAAATATTTTAAATCAAAAATATAATATCACAGAGGCTGACTTCTTAAGTTCAGAAATCGAAGTCGTTCCAGCATTTAAAGCCCGTTCTTTAGGCTTTGACGGAAGCATGGTTGTAGCTTATGGTCAAGATGATAAAATATGTGCATATACATCATTATCAGCTATGATGAGCTTAGAAAATGTTAAAACAACTGCTGTTTGTATATTATCAGACAAAGAGGAAATTGGAAGTATGGGAAATACAGGTATGGAATCACATATGTTTGATTATTTTGTTTCTGAATTATTAAATAAAACAGGAGAAAACAGACCAAACCTATTAGATAAAGTATTCTGTTTCTCTAGAATGTTATCAGCTGATGTTGATGCAGGTTATGACCCACTTTATGCAAGTGTTTCTGACAAAACAAATTCCGCATTTTTAGGACGCGGTATTGGTCTTAACAAATATACTGGTGCTCGTGGAAAATCTGGTGCCTCTGATGCTAATGCAGAATTCGTTGCATGGGTTAGAAGAGTTTTAGAAAAAAATAATATTAGATACCAAATTTCTGAACTTGGAAAAGTTGATGTTGGTGGCGGAGGTACTATCGCATACATCTTAGCTAATAAAGGCGTAGATGTTATAGATTGCGGTGTTCCAGTACTTTCTATGCATGCTCCTTATGAAGTTACAAGTAAATTTGATATTTATACCGCTTACAGAACTTATAAAGCTTTCTGGGAAGAATAATTTGTATATAAAAAGCTATCAATATTGTTATATTGATAGCTTTTTATTTGTTTTTATTCCAAAGCATATGTTACTGAAAAACCATCTACAAAGAAATAAAAACTCGTATTTAAATGTTGTGGTGAGCCAGAAGGGATTCGAACCCCCGACCCCAGGCTTAGAAGGCCCGTACTCTATCCAACTGAGCTACTGACCCATTTCTTAACACCTAATTATAATACCATATTTTATTTATAAAGTCAACTATTTTTGCAAAACTTTTTTAGATTAATTTGTAATTTCGTCTTTCTCTTCTATCAATTCTTCTAAAAGTTCCGGCTTTTTCAAATATTTTGATAAAAGTTTAAAAGAAGAAGCATAATAATAGCCATCACAAATTCTTTCATCACCAACAAAAGCTAATGTAATACATTTTTCTTCTTTTATTTCATCGTCTTCATAAATATAACTCTTTTTCTTTTTTCCCATAGAGAAAAACATGCTAGTAGTTCCAAAGTTATAAATATGATGATAAATGCTGTCAATTCCTAATGAACCAACATTTGTTAAAAACACACTTGTGTGGAATGGACTTGCATCAATAATCTTTCTTGCAAGCAATCCATGTCTATCTAAAAACATCAGAAATTTAACAACGCCTCTTATAAGTCCACTTGGTATTATGTTTAAAACATTTACTAATTTATCTGTTTTATTTGAATTTTCAAGTTCTTTATTTTTTTCTATTGCTATATCTAATTTATCTTTAATTTCAAATAAGCTTTCATTTCCATTAAAATCTAGTTTTACCGGAGTTTCTGGTCCATCATCTGTTAAACTCTTTTTAATAACCAAAGAAACATATATTTTGTCTCTTTCATATAATGCTCCATTCATTGCAAACCTATTTAAATTAGGTCTCTGCCCTATTATTCTTACAAGAGCAGCATAAATAATATTCATATACGAAAGTCGTATTCCTTCTTTTGCTTTTTTATCTATATATTCATCTAAATTTCTTAGTGCTATATCTTGTTTAAAATACACTTGCGAATCGGCTCTATCAAGCATTACACAAGGCATAATTTTAAAAATTGGTGGTAATTTTTTTATTTTCTTGCCATCAGGTCTATGTCCAAACATCCTCTTCTTTTTCCCTTTCCGTAATTTATATTCCCAATATTTTTGCTTCAACATTATACATTTTATATTTTTTTGTTGCTTCATCTATTTTAAATTCTATTAATGTATTTTCAAGTGTTTCTTGATTTTGTCTTAAATCTGTTGTAAAATATAATTTTATTTGAGGTATTTCTAATTTATTTTTCACAATTTCCTTAAACGCTTCAGCTGTATGTTTATCATCTTCACATACAAATATCAATTGTGGCATAGCCGCAAATCCAGAATCTCCTGGTACAAAATTCTCATAAAATTCTTTATACATAGCCATTTTATCCACTAGCTTCTTCTGCCAGTCTGGTTCTCTTCTTATTACTTCAAATAAAAATGTTACAGATTTTTTATTTTTAGTAAGTTTTACAGAACCTCCTGTTGCTTTAAATATTTTTCCTGAAATTTTTGCTGTTAATGCTGGTTTTACAACATAACTGTCAAAGGCTTTAACTTTTCTTAAATATGCAATTAAAGTTTGATTTCCTGCTAGTCTTTTCTTTATCATTGGCACAGGTTTTACATTATCTGTTTGTTGCCATTTGCATTCAATTTCTTTTGATGTTAATAAGTATTTTCCCATCTTTTCTAAGCAATATATTCTATATATTCCTTTTCCTTCTTCAGATGTAAAATAATATCTTGTTAAAATCTTTGATTTTACAAGTTGGTCTAACTTATTATTTAATTTGTCCTGAGATTTAGGGTCTATTCCCTTCCACTCTAGCATTTGATATAATTGTCTTGATGTTATAAATTCAAATTCATTTACTAACTCTAATATTGCAAAATGAATATCTGTTATATGCCCTATGTTAATTTTATGTATTATTTGATTCATAGATACATATCCATCTTTTCCATCAAATGTTTTTATTTCACCTTCTCTTATAGCAAATGGTGATACTTGCGCTTTGATTTGGTTATCTTCAACCATACCAATCCCTCCTTTAATTTTAGTGACTAATTCTAGCCCTATTTTAAACATTGTTTTTTAAACTATTGTTAATTTTACCTTTTTCTTTTCTGGTAAAATCTTTTTTATGCACACATCTATTGTTTCTCCATATTTAAGTTCTTCTGTATATTCTGCCATACCAATCAGATTTGGTGTCAATTCAATAAATACTCCATTCTTATTTTTTTCAGCATCTCTAACTATACCTTTTACTGTCATTCCTTCCTTAAATTTCTGAGCATTTTCTTCCCATGTCCCTAAACAATTTTTGTATGACAAATTAACTCTTCCTGTATCTTTGTCGATACATTTTACCATACATTTTATTTTTTGTCCAATTTTCACTCTATCTTCTGGTGATTTTATCCTTGCTACAGATAAATCTTCTATATATACTAAGCCATCTGTTCCATTATCCATTCTAACAAAAGCACCATATGGCTGAATTCCTGTTACAATTCCATCCACTATTTGACCTTGTTCTATATTTTTCATTTTTAGGCTCCTTTTTCTTTTGTTTATCAATACCATTATAACTTTTAGGGAAAAATTTTTCAACTATTTTATTAATTTTTGTACTTCGCTTTCTTGTAAATATCTCCATTTACCAAGTTCTATATCCTTTACACCTATATTTCCAATTTTACTTCTATGTAATGCCAAAACTTTTCTATTTACGGCTTCACACATTTTACGAACTTGTCTATTTTTTCCTTCATGAATAGTTATTTCTAATCTTGAAATATCTTTTTCTGTATCAGTCTTTAAAATTTTTACTTTTGCTGGTTTTGTTATATAATCATCAATTTTTACACCTTTTCGTAATTGTTCAACTTCGCTATTTTGCACAATTCCTTTTACAGTAACCGTGTACGTTTTCTCTATTTCATGTTTAGGATGTGTTACTTTATATACAAAATCTCCATCATTAGTTAATATTAATGCTCCAGATGTATACATATCAAGTCTTCCTACGGGTACAATTCTCTCTTTTACCTTAACTAAGTCTAATACCGTATCTCTTCCAAATTGGTCATCTGCGGTTGTTACATATCCGATAGGCTTATTTAACAATATATATACCATTTTTTTAATAGGTTTTACTTCTTTTCCATCAAATTTTACAATATCTTGATCTAAGTCAATTTTTGTTCCAAGTTCTGTAACAACTTTATCATTAACTTTAACTCTTCCTTGCGAAATTAACTCTTCACACTTTCTTCTAGATGCAATTCCATTATTTGCTAAATATTTCTGTAATCTCTCCTCCATTACGCTTTTCCTTCCTTACTTCATTTTGGACTGGTTCTTTTTTTTGAACTTTTGCATATTATATATTAATTCCTTTTACTTTTCTAAAAGGCTTTATATAGATTTCTCTGGCAAGATTCTCTTGCCAGAATTTTATTTATCCAGTTCATTAATAACATTTTTAAAATATGCTGGTAATGGTGCTTCCAACTTCATGTCTTCACCAGTAATTGGATGTTTAAACTCTAAAGACTTTGCATGTAAACATTGTCCAACTATACCAAATTCGTTCTTTCCATTAGAATAAATATAATCACCAATAACAGGATAACCTATATGTGCTAAATGCACGCGTATTTGATGAGTTCTACCCGTTTCAATATTTACCTCTAACAAAGTATATTTATCATATCTTTTTAGAACTTTAATATGAGTTACTGCATTTTTTCCATTTTTAGTAACTGCCATTTTCTTTCTGTCAGAATTACTTCTCCCTATAGGCATATCTATAGTCGCTTCATTTTCTTTAACAACACCTCTAACTAATGCAATATATGTTTTTTTAACTTCATGTCTTTTAATTTGCTCACTCATATTAACATGTGCCATATCATTTTTAGCAACAATTAATAACCCAGAAGTATCTTTATCTAATCTGTGCACTATTCCAGGTCTAATTTCTCCACCAATTCCAGATAAACTATCCTTGCAAATTGCCATAATTGCATTTACCAACGTCCCATCCGGATTCCCATTCGCTGGATGAACTACCATCCCTTTAGGTTTATTAACTACAATAATATCCTTATCTTCATATACAATATCAACTGGTATATCTTGAGCTTTTAACTCTATCTCCACAGGTTCTTTCTCTTCTATTTCAATCTCGTCTCCATTAGAAACCTTGTAAGAAACTTTTGTTGTTTTTTTACCATTAATAGTTACATTTCCTTGTTCAATTTGCCTTTGTGCCGAAGTTCTTGTTACATCACTATCTTTGCTGACAATATATACATCTAATCTTTTTCCTTGTTCTTCTTCAACTACTATATACTTTTTCATATTATTCCTTTCTGCACCGTTGGGACCGGTTCTCTGCGGTGCATTTTTTTATTTTGCACGTTTGGGACCGGTTCTCATCGGTGCAATTTATAGAAAACAAAATTGTCGTCTTCTTTTAATAGCTCATATCCTTCTAAATTTGAATTTTGTATAATCATATTCATTTTTGAATTTTTATATAAAATAACATAATTTATTTTATATTTTTCAAATATTTCTTCAAACCACACATCTAAATTTGAGCTCTTCATAAAATCCATAAATATGTCTCTTCCACCATTATATTCTGGTGCATATAAATCACATCTTGAATCTATAAATACTGGTATTCCTCTGTATAATAAGTAACTTCCATAATTGTACTCATTATATAATCTTATATTGTTTTTATCTATATTATTTTCTTCAAAATATTGTAATATAAAATCACTCATTTCTACTGGATAAGATTTTTTATCAATATAGTCAGCCTTTAACTTCGGTTGTATAAAGTACAAACTTAGTATTAATACTAACCCTGTTATTACAGTACTTCCAAATAATGTAGTTGAAACATTTATAAGTTTTTCATCTATATCTTTTTCATCCTTTTTTAGTCCAGCATATACTAATCTATTTAATATTACTGAACACATTATTACAAACATTGTTGATTGTCTTTTTGAATATAACATTAAAAATATTAAACCACCTAGCATAAATAAATCTGTTAACCTTATTTTAACATCTGTAAATGTTAAAAGTGCTACAAACATTATTAACACACATAATATTGCCTCACAATTTATTAATGTCATTGGTAGATGTTCATTTATATTTTGAGTTGTGTTTCCTTGCATAGTTTTAATTAAATATGTGTATGGTGTTGTTCCTAATGGTGTCAATAAACCTGTAAATGCACAGATTATCATTATACTAATTAGATATTTCGTTCCATTTCTCTTTTTTATCGAAATTTTATATCCTTCTTTTATCTCTTTTCCGTACTTTTTAGCGATTCTTTCTTCTACTATTGCTATTATATATTCTGCTATATATGGTAAGTATAATATAAACATAAATGGCCATACTGCAACATGCAAATTGGCTATTAATATTGATATTATTATCAATCCTATTCCATATCTTTTTTTGCTTGTATCAACTAGTTTCTCCATAAAATATAATTGAATTGTAAATAAAATAAATGTTACTAGTTGCGCTCTTGCTGCGATGTAATCTTTTAACAAATACATTACTCCTAATGTTATTACAAAAGACAGGCATTTATTTTTAGTAAGTTTGGAATTGGTTTCAAATATGGCTATCCCTAGCAATATTGAAAATATACAAGTTGAAATATATATTCCTTGCATTCCTCCTATTGAATATATCAAGTATATTATTACATCATATAACCAATGTGGATACGTATATTCTAAGCCTTCATGCCATGAAAATGGATCCATCATGTCTATTCCACCATTTTCTATTATGTGCTCACCTATCTTAATTGTATAAAATGTATCATTTTGTAATGTTTTGGGTGTTAAACTGATACAAAATATCGCAATTAATACTATTGACATTATTTCGAAACAAATTTTTTTCTTATTTTTCATACGTGACCTCCATTTTATTTTTATTTGGTTGGAAACTACTTAATATCCACATTATAACAATATCCCAATAAAAAATCAACTGTACTACTTTAATGGTAGTACAGTTGAAATACTTATATTAAACAGCTTCTTGGCTTTCTGCTTCTTCTTTATTTTCTGTTCCTTCTTCATTTATTAATTCTAAACTACAAATTGAAACTTCATAAGCTACTTTCATTTCTGATGTTCCATCTTCATATTTCTTTTCATATTGTCTAGATTGAACTCTTCCTACAATTTTTACTTGAGCTCCAACTTCTAAGTTTTGGCAGAATCTTGCATTTCTTCCCCATGCTATTGTTGGAATATAGTCTGATTTATTATATGCTCTGTTTACTGCTAATAATAAATCTGCAATTTCTCTTCCAAATGGTGTTTGTCTGTAAATTGGTTTTTTACATACAAATCCGATAAGTACAACCTCATTTGTTGTTTCATCTTTTTTTACTATGTCATTTTCTTCTTGCTCTTCGTCTTCTTTTAACTCTTCAACGTCTTTAGCAAATACTGTTAAGATTAATTTGTTTCTTTCATTTTCATAACTGTTATATGATCTGAATTGACCTTTTATTAATAACTTGTTTCCTTCTGTTAACATTTCGTCTGTTATTAATCTTTCAGATATTGTTATTGGTATAATATCTGAGTTTCCACTTAAACGTGGTATTGATAAGTTGAATGAGTAAAATTTCTCACCGTAAATTTCATGGCTGAATTTCTTTTCGCCTGTAACTTTTCCTACTAATGTTAAGTAGTTGTTTTCTAAATAATTTGTATCCAATTTTGTTTCCTCCTTAAATTTTCTTTATCAATTGTAAATTTCTCGTCTTGCTTCTCTCTTTTTAAAATTTTCTACAATTCTTATTATACTACACTTTTTTGGTTTTGTCTACATAAAAAGTTAATTTTTTCTACTTTTTATTCAATTTTCCTTTTAATATTAGTATTTTCGTGTCTTTTTTTATAGATTATGCAATTCTTTTATAATAAAAATGACTAATTTATTATGAATTTTTCTATTAGAATTATCAATTATATTTATCTCTTTTTCTTGAGATTCTATTATTCCTTTATCCGTTTTTTCAATCTCTCTTTGTAAACATACTATTATTTTATCATCTTTTACACTTGATATAGTTATTGTGGCTTTCGAATTAAAACCAAATGTTATTACTTTTATTGGACAATCTATTTTTATATATTTTAAAATGTTTATTTCTATATCTGCATTAACAATTACATATTTGGTCTTTAAAACAATTTTGTTCATAAATTCATATTCATCACTATTTAAATTTATGTCTTCTAAAAATATTATTTCTTCAAAAATAATGTTTTTTATATTTTTTATAGAATCTTTATTTATGTGTATAAATTCAATATTATAATTTTGTAACTCTTCTTTTATTGCTTGAAAATCTCTCTTTTTAGCAATTATTCCAACTAATGGCATAACGTTCTCCTTTGCCTTCAGTATTTCCTAAACTTTACTTTTTATACTTTCATTTCTAGTTGAATGCTTGCGTTCCATTATTATTTATTGAATAATTGTCTTTATATATTAATTCTGAAATAGTAACCAATTGAAATCCACTTGATTTAATATTTTTTATTAGCATATCTAAACTATCAGCAGTATGTTTGGTTCCATTATGGCTTAGAATTATAGAGCCTCCATCTAACTTATTTTTTAGTCTATTCCACATTTCTTCTCCTGTTAACCCCTGATAGTCTAATGTATCTAAATTCCATTGTATCGGATAAAATCCATTTTGCTGTGCTGTTTTTATAACTGTATTGTTATATTCTCCATATGGCGCTCTATATAAATTAGTTTTATACCCTGTTATTTTTTCGATTTTGTCTACACTTAATTTTATTTCTTCTAAGTTTTTTTCTGCAGTTAAATTATTTACATGTGGATGTGTGTTGCTATGACTTCCTATTTCATGTCCAGCTTCGTATATCTTTTTTACTGCCTCTGGATATTTATCTACCCATTCTCCTACCATAAAAAATGTTATATGTACTTCATTATTTTTTAATGTTTCTAAAATACTATCTATGTCATCTGCATTCCAGTCGCAATTTCTTTTGTGATAGATTGTACTGAAAATTAAAAGCAGATTTTTCTCTACTTAACACTATACTGTAAATTTATAATTTATCTTTATATTTTTTTTATTTATAATTTCTATACTATCTATTAAATTAAGTATTATATTTCTATTAATTTCCTTAAAACTAACTATTTCTTTGACATATTTCATTAATTCATTTTCTTTATTATTTTCAAAATCATTCAATTTAATATTTAGCTTTTCTGTTTTTTCTATTAATTCTTGTTTTTCTTTTTTGTAACTTTCCGTAAAAGAAACAAATTCTTCTGTATCTAGTAATCCATTTACTCTATCTTCATAAGCTGTTTTTATTATTTTTGCTATTTCTTCTATTCTTCTGTTATTATCTGCAATTTTCTTTTGTAACATTTTTTTATCATTATTAATTTTAGTTTTGTCAATTGATTTTATTAGTTTTTCTTTATCAATTTTTTCTTGCAGGATTTTTCTTAAATCTTGCACCACAAATTCATTTAAAACGCTTTCTCTTACTGCTATTCTTGTGCAATAGTCTTTTCCGTAACGATTATACATACTACAAATTGCTACCATGTCATTTTTTAGTCCACTTTGAACTTGATATGTATATTTGTTATTACATCGAGGACAATATAAAAGTCCTGCTAATAAATGCTCTGAATTTCTTTTTCTATGTATGTTATGTGCTTTTCTTTTTAATATGTCTTGTGCCAATTCATAAGTTTGATTATCTATAATTGGTTCATGTGCTTTTTCTTTAACTAAATGTTCTGATTTTGGTAATAATCTATATTTTTTTACTTTATAACTTACCATTTCTCCTTGATGTTGAATTAAATTCCCTGTATAAACTTTATTTGTAAGAATTTTTTTTATGGTATTGTGCCCCCATAAGCCTGATATCGTTTTGCAATGATAATTGCAACTTTGTTGCTTATACACAGATGGACAAGGTATTTTTCTTTCATTTAATCTATGAGCTATATATGCTAATCCATTACCATTTACATATTCATTAAATATGTATTTTACTATTTCTGCAGCATCTTCATCTATTACTAATTTGGTAATATCATTTGGATGCTTTTTGTATCCGTATGGTGCAAATGCCCCAATGAATTCTCCTTTTTCTGCTTTTGTTCTTTTTACTGTTCTTACTTTTTTAGAAATATCTTTTGCATACATATCATTTACAACGGACATAAAAGGTCCAATATCATTATTACTATTTTTTGAAAATGTGTCTATTCCATCATTTACTGCAATATATCTTACATTCTTAGCAGGAAAATATTTTTCTAAATAATAACCAGTATCTATGTAGTCCCTTCCTAAACGAGATAGATCTTTGGTTATTACCATATCTATTTTTCCTTGCTCTATATCTTCTTTTAACTTTATAAATGATGGTCTGTTAAAGTTTGTTCCTGTGAATCCATCATCTATGTAAATATCTATTAATAACCAATTAGGTTGTTGGGCTACATATTTGGTTAGAAATTCTTTTTGATTTATAATACTTTCTGAGGTTCCGACTTCCTTCATCATCTCTTGAAAGTCTTAAATAAAGTCCGTACTTTATATGTTTTACTGTCTAATATACTTGTATCTAAATTCATTTGTTTCCATCCCTTCCTTCTTGTTTTTAGATAACAAGTTATTTTAGAATTTTTTGTTGTGTGAATTCTAACTCTTCTTCCTCTTTATTGCAAGTTTTTTCATGCAAATATATCGGAAGTAATATTTCCATTAGTTCTTGCAATGTTTTTCCTTCGTGTAAAAAAGTTCGCGTTACATTCATTTCCACCTCTTTCTTTTTTAATGTATATGTCTCTACATATAATTTATTACTTCCAAAAAGAGATATAGAAATTCCTATACCTGTTCAACCAATCAAAAAAGAGTCTAGCTTTTTCGCTAAACTCCAATTTTATTTTGGTTAAATTTTGTATCACAATTTTCTTACATAACTATTCAATACATTATTTTATAATACTGTATTAGTAGACTTTTTGCTAACAAAGTTTTTATATAAGAAATCTATAGAACATTTTGAAATTGTTCTACTTTATGCAACTATTATATAGAGATTCTTCTGCTTTGTCAAGACTTTGTTTGATTTTTATTCAACTAATGTTTAATGGCAAAAATCTTTTAGATAGATTTATTTTGATCAATATAATATTCTAAGCATTTTTTTAATCCATATTCTAATTCAATTTTTGGTTTCCACCCTATTTCGTTTATAGCTTTATTAATGTCTGGTTTTCTTCTTGGAGGGTCATCTTTGTTTGCCTCACAAAATTTAATATTAGATTTTGAACCTGTTATATTTTTTATCATATTTGCTATTTCTTTTATTGTAACCTCTACTGGATTGCCTATATTAATAGGTGTTTCAACATTTTCTTTTTTATTCATAATCTTTATAATAGCATCAATAGCATCTTCAATGTAACAAAAACTTCTTGTTTGATTACCATCTCCATATATAGTTATATCTTCGTTATTAATCGCTTGATTCATAAAATTGGCTATAACTCTACCATCATTTTTGTCCATTCCCTGTCCATAAGTATTAAATATTCTAACAATTCTTGCATCCACATTAAATAGTCTTTTATAATCAAATATCAATGTCTCTGCTGAACGCTTTCCCTCATCGTAACAAGCCCTTACTCCGTAACAATTTACATTTCCCCAATAACTTTCTTCTTGTGGAATTTCCTTTGCACTACCATATACTTCAGAAGTAGACGTCTGTAATAATCTAGCACTAGTGCCTTTTATAGCTTTTAATATATTCCTTACACCTAATACACTTGCTTCCCAAGTTTCAATTGGGAATTTTAGATAATATTTAGGAGAAGCAGGGCAAGCCAAATTATATATATAGTCAAATTTACTCTTCTTTATAAAATCTATTATCTTTTCATCACAAATATCTTTTTTAAAAAATTTTACATTTTTTTGTTTTACTATATCTTCTATATTTGACATTTTACCTGTGCAAAGATTATCAATGATAACTATTTCATTTTCTTGATTAGTATATCTACGTACGAGATTACTCCCAATAAAACCTGCACCTCCTGTAATTAATATCTTCATTTTTCTTCTCCCATTTTTTCAATTTCATATACAAGTTTATTTCTAGCCTCATCCAACATATAAAAACCTGCTGATGGATTTACATCAAAAACAACATAATCATCATTTCTTTGTATCATATCTACAGAAAATACATCTAATTTTAATACTGATGAAATTTTTATGCATGTTTTTTTTACACAATTTAGAATCTCAATATTGTTCTTAGCATATATATTTCCTTTTACAAAGTAAAATTTACTTTCTACGTTGCTTTCTATAGCCTCTTCTAAATAGAATTCATCACTATCAAATTTTTCGAAAAATTTATTTATTGTATTTACTGTATAGATTTTAAAGACCATACCTGCATGAATATTCTGTTTACAAAATATAGGCAGTTTTGTTTTATCAACTACTTCAAAGTTTTCAAATATTTGTGGTGTTTTTATATTATTATCAATTAGTTTTTTTTGCGTTTCCAATTTGGTATAATTTCTTTTAAAAAAATCTTTATTGAAAATATAACACTTGACTCTCTCAAGTAGATTTATCAATTCTTTAACCAAATAACTATTGCATAAAAAATAAATAATACTATTTTTTAATTTTTCCTCTTTATTCTCAGTCACCATAAAATCTTCTATCCAAATAATATTTGTCGGAATTTTAAGACTGTTCTTTATTTTTTCAGCACTCTTTTGATAATTTTCCTTTTTAGAAAGGAATATATTACATTTATCCATTTTCTATAATTTTTCTAACCTCTTCTTTTATTTCGTTCCATAATTTTTTTAAATTATCATGAGATAATGTTGTTTCAACATTGTTAAATTTTTCCCATACTGTAATTTCCTTGTCCTTTTCATTTATCTGTTCTTGAGATATTCCATCATCAATTGCTACATAAAGATAATTCTCAACATCTTCACCTCTTGGAGTAATATATCTTATTATTGCAATTTCTTTCTCACCCTCTATATGGCAATTATGTCCAGTTTCTTCTACCGTTTCTCTAATAGCACATTCTCGTAATGTTTCTCCATCTTCTAAATGTCCTTTTGGAAATGAAAATTCTCCTTTTCTAGATACTAATGCAACTTTTTGTGTTTCTAAATTTACTAATATACAACCTGCTTTTTTTACAATCATTATATAAGTCCTCTCTTTCCTTTAACTTTTTCTTTTAATTTTTTTACATATTCTTTTTTATCACATATTTCTTTATTATAATAGCCTATCAATTCATCTTTTTGATCATTATCTAGTTGTTCAATATTAATTTTATTTTCATTTATTTTTGAAATAATATTTTCTATTTCTCTTCTTTTTGTTTCATCATACTTGTTATTATTTTTCAAAGCTTTCCTCCTTTTCTAATGAATATTTCTTTTCACATTCATTTAATAGATTTTGAGCCTGTTTTATTTTTCTACCAAGTACATCATTTTCTTTAATAAGTTCCATTAGTTTTTTTGTTTTATCATCAGAAAATATAACATTTTCGCCTTGAATTGTTAATTGTTTTTTATGTACATATTGTAAAAATTCTTTGAACATTTCTTCATTAATTTGTAAAGATGCCCCTCCATTAATAGTCCAACTTAAATCAGTCATCAAGCATCCTCCTCCATTATGCCAATATTTTATTCTTTTTTTGTCTTTTTCTTGATCTCCCTCTTCTCTTCTTTGTTGTCTAATAAAATCTGGTGTTATAATTCCAATAAGTTCTGCATTAGGTACTATAGCTGAAATTATCCCCCATTCTAAATCACTATGAACTGCATCTAGAACAACATTTTCCTCTAAATTTATATATTCCAAAATCATTTTAGTCATATTATATGGATCTTTGTTAAATTCTTCTCTATACCATTTTGCCCAATCTTCTCTGCCTGTTTCTTCTTTACAAATATACTCAACAATCTCCTTTTTGTTATATACTTTAAAACCGTATTTTACTGGTATGTTATTTGCAAAATAACTTTTCCCTGATGCATGTAGTCCTGTTAATGCTATTAACATTTTATTTTTATCCTCCCAACTATTTATCTATAACACTTTATTTTTTATCATTTAAATATTTTTGTATATAAGCTAAACAATATGTTTCTTGTATATTGGGTTGTTTATTATATTCATCAAGATTGTCTCTCAAAAACTTTAATCCATCCATTTTTTGTAACTCATTCCAAAACTCCCTCCAGTTTGATATGTTTCTAATATTTTCTATTGCTGGAAACTCTTGAGCAGACAAAAAACCACATAATTGTATATCACCATCAGGCATTATTGCTATTGCTCTCTGTCCTGCTTTACATCCTCTAATTGTAAAAGGTAATTTTATCCTTGAATGTACTCCCTCATCATTACGTAAGTAATGCCCATTTACATATGAACCTTTTTGTATTATATCTTGTAATTGTTCTCGAACATAGTCATAATCTTCTGCTGTTAACATATTATTTTTTAGTTTTTTACCTCTTCCAGACTCTATAAACCTTCTAATAAATAATGTTATTTTGTTTTTATCCATTTCCTTAGCTAATTTAATTACGTCTTCCATATTTGACTTCATTATAACTGTATTAACTCTAACATTTAATCCTACATTTTTCAAATAATATAATCCTTTTATTGCTTTCTCATAACTGCCAATTCCCCTAATACTATCATGCATTTCTTTTGTTCCATCGATACTAACAACAACTTTCTTTAATCCCGCTTCTTTTAATTTAATAGCAATTTTTCCTGTGACTAATGTAGCGTTTGTTCCAATAGAAGTACAAACTCCATTGTCATCTGCTAATTTTATAAGATCATATATTCCATCAAACATTAGTGGTTCTCCACCAGTAAATCTTATTTCTTGAATTCCTGCATCTATTAAATCTTGTACTAATTTTTTTAGTTCTTCTAAATTTAATTGATTTAGCATTAACTTTCCTGAATTATTTAAACAATGTTTGCATCTCAAATTACATTCTCGTGTCAGTTCTAAATAAGCAATATCTGCAAAACTAAACTGATTCTCCAAGCTTCTATTATTTAATGGTATGTACTTTATTTTATAACTTTCTCTCATTTTGTTTGCTAATGTATCTTCTGGAAAATTTTTCTTTTCTAAAATCTTTTCTAATTCTTCTTTATTTACATACTCTCTTTTACCTGTTTCTACTATTGAAACAGTTGCTCCAAATACTTCTTCTCTAATATTAATATTATATTTCATTTTTCTCCCTTTTTTCTCATTTTTGTTTATATTATACTATCATTACCATAAATTGTCAACGCAATATCATCTTTTTACCATCATAAACCTTGTTAATAAGTTTATTCATTCCTAAACTCCTCTCTATAAATATCACCTATATTATAAAAATTATATAAATCCATTTTATCTTGGTACAAATCTAAATTTAGTTTTTTATCTATTCCACTTCTAATAATATCAACTTCATATCTTCCTTGATTTTTAGCAATATTCTTTATCATTTCTTTTTTATATTTAAGTATTCTTATTACCATTGTTACTAATTTTTCTCCTTCTTTTCCTTCAACTTTCTTCCCCCTTTTCTGCTTAATTTTTCTTTTCAAAATTGTTTTTAACAATTTTGCAGGATCAGGGATATATCTCATCTCCCGATTACTGCCTAAAAGCGTGGCTTTTAGTAGTATTACAAATATATTTTTGCGATATCAAATGTATATCGCATTTTTATGCAAAAAAATTCCATTTTCTAAAATTTATTTGCATATAAACTTGTCCAATCAAAATTACTATAATCTCTTTTGTTACTATAATTTTTATTTATATTATTTTTATATATTTTATTTGGTTGTAAAAATTCCAATTCTTTATTTGTATTTTTTTCTATTACCTATATGTAAATTTTCCTTTTCTTCATCTTCCGAATATATATCTAAAACATATATCTTATATGCTTTTCCTTTTCCTTGATTTTCTTGTTTTATTAATTTGGCATTTTCTAGTTCCTTAAAAACTTTTATTACTGTCTTACTACTTGATTTCAGAAATTCTCCCATTTCTTTTCTAGTTATAAAAGCATATATATTTCCATGTTCATCTACCTTATTATTCGTTCTTGATAAATTTAATTTATCTAGTATAAAGATATAACCTAGCTGAGATAAAGGGCACAAAATCGATTTGTATGGTTCTGTGTATAAAATCTTTCTTGGTGCTTGGCAAAACTTAAATTTTAATTTCTGATTTATATTTATATATTTCAATATTCACCTCTTTTCTTTTTGAAATTATGCTCTCATAATTTCTAATTTTCTTAAGTAAAAAAAGAACTACTAATTCCTAAATTAGCAATCCTTTTTACTTTTTATAATTTCACTTTCTAAAATCTTTATTCAATTCTTTTTCCTCTTCTAGATTTCTCTTTTCTTCATCAACATATTCTAAAAAAATTTTATTGTCAAATGCACCTTTCTTTTCTGCTTTAGATTTCATGACTTTATTTACCTCTTCCATACTATAACCTTTTAATTTCATTATAGCATTTATAACTTCCATTAAATCTCCAAGTTCCTCAATACTATTTCCTTCTATAAATTCATTAGCCTCTTCTAAAATCTTTCTATTTAACTCTTTCAAATATTCTATATCATCAAGAATTCTATATTGACTTTTTCTACCTGGTTCGCTATCAATATTCTCAGGTATCCTATCTCTCACTAACTTATTATAAGTGTATCTAAAACTGTTACTTAATCCTTTCATATTTTATTGTTAAAAATCTCCTTCCTTTTATTTTTTAACCAATTAATTTCTCTGTAAAAGTCTTCATCATTCCAGTTGCTAAAAGTATAGTTTAAATTATTGTCTTTTTTTACTTGTTCTATTTCTTCAATATTAACATATTTAACATCTGCAACTTCCTCTTTTTGCAATATGTAATCATCTATCTTATAATTTACTATAAAAATAAAATTATATGAAAAACGTTTATTTTTATCATCACTTTTATGAATATCTACAACTTTAATTTGCTTTTTTGGAATTTCTATTCCTAATTCTTCTTTTACTTCCCTGAATATTACTTCTTCTACAGTTTCTCCACTATCAACTTGACCTCCTGTTTTTGCCCATTTATTTGGATTTCTCAATTTATTAGCTGTTCTTTTTTGTAAAAGAACCTCTCCCTTTTCATTCATTATCCAACAAGAAACTGTTCTTCTCCATAAGCCTTTGTTATATGCTACCCATCTTTCTTCAACTTGTCCTGTTAATTTATTATTTTCATCTACAATATCTACTAATTCCATTCTATCCCCCTACATTTTTCTTTATTTTATCATAATTTCTAATAATTTCATATATTATTTAATATTTTTATAAAAATATTGTTAGTATATAAATTTTAACAATACCATTGTTTTAAATCTCAATAAATTAAATTTAAACAAAAAGTTCTAAATAACCTGTTTTTTATTTTCTATCACAAAAGTAATTGCTACCACGCACAATTCATTGTAAATGCAATTTTGTTTTCTTCTGTTTGCACATTATAAATCGGTAAATATTTTTCCGTAGTAGATGCGGGAATTGCACTTATATTCTTTATATTCGCAACAGCTATTAAAACTGCAACTGTCAATATTGATACTGCATATGTTTGTATTTTTTCTTTATTAAATATTAAAAACATAAAAAAACCTCCAAATTCTGATATTTAATTTTATGCGGTTCTTTTAGTTTTATTCTTAGCATGAAAATTGTAAATTTATTTTTTTATTATTAGAGTTTTCTTCTATAACATATATTTATCCTTAATAAAATCAAGTTATTAATTTTCTTCCACATCTCTTCTATAAAATATTTTTAATATTTTTTTATACATTGGAAACTTTATTTTATTTATTTCTTCTATAGTTTTCTTAATATCATATTCAATACTTAAACATTGAAAATCTACTTTTCCATTATTAATACTTAATATTCCTGCACTAGCCATATCATTATCAATAATACAACCTACGGCCCCAGTATTTATATACCATTTATCATCATTACTATTCACGCTAATAGTATGTGTGTGCCCATATAAAAATATATCAGCATCTATTTTCTTAAACATCTTTTGATTATCCGCAATAGTAGGTCTTTTGATAATTTTTTTATAATTTCCTTCTTCATTGCATGGATAATGTACAACATGTATTTTCTTATTTTCTATTTCAAAGCTTCTTGTTTCTGGCAATTCAATAATAAAATTTTTAGACTCTTCACTTAGCTTGTTATGATTCCATTCATGATTTTTTATTTCCTCTGGACTCATTTTTCTCTTATCTTCATGCACTTCTCTTGGTAACCCCTCAATTAAATATTTTTCATGGTTTCCTCTTACTGATATTAAACTATGTTTTCTTTTAATTAACATCTGGACTGTTTCCTCTGGATTTGGTCCTATTCCAATTATATCTCCACAACATATTATTTTCTCAACTTCTCTTCTATCAAATTCCTTTAATACAGCATCTAGGGCTTGAATATTACTATGAATATCCGTCATTATACCTATTCTCATTTTTTATCTCTCCAAACATTAGTAATTAAAATCAATCAAATTTTTATAAAGATTTTTTTGCTTTTTATCACACTTTTGCAAGTAATTTTATTACAAAAATCACATTTTTGCAAATAAAATTTATATCTAGTTACCTTTCGCAATTCAGCTAAAAGTATATTAAAAAATTTACAAAAAATATATATATTTTGTTATAAAATATGAATTGTAACTATCTTCAATATATGTTTGTAATATTTTTGTAACAAAAATGTAATATAAATGTAATACACATTTATGACGAAATATTGTATAATAAATTTGACGAAATTTTATACAAAAAGTCAAAAAAACGGAGGATACAATGAGCATCGAATCTGATTTAAGAAAAGATGGTATAAGAGTAGTAGACATACTTGATACA
>CAKPLQ010000008.1 GCA_934167685.1 uncultured Clostridia bacterium
AATTTAGATGCATTTGATATTATGAAAAAGCTTGGAATAGAAATTAAATTAGAAAATAAAGAAACAGTAATATATATGAATGGAAAAAAAATAGATGAAAAAGATTTGCAATCAAAAAAATCATCTATGGCAGTTTCGAAAGTTAGTAATATAGCAGATAATACAAAGTTATATGAATTTGGAAAAGAATTAATAGATAAATACAGGGAAAAATATAATGTGATTTTATCTTCAAGAGATATAGTAAAAATGTATCCAGATGTAACATATCACTTTTTTATTGAAGCTTCAATTGATGAAAGAACAAATAGAAAATATATGCAATATAATAAAGAAATACCAAAAGAGCAGATTAAAGAAATGATACAAGCAAGAGATGAACTTCAAAAAAAATCAGGATATTATGATATATATCCACAAACTATAATTATAGATGTAACGAATTGTAAAAGTGCAAAAGAAGCTGAGAGATTGGTATTAGAAAACATGAAGGAGGCTATAAGAGTTGGAATTTAAAAATGAAAAATTAGAAGGATTTGAAAATAATTTACATGAACAGAGAATTGCAGTAATAGGACTTGGTGTTAGCAATATACCGTTAATAGACTATCTTTACAGGAAACATGCTGATGTATCAGTATTTGATGATAGAGAAGAGGAAAAAATAAACAAAGAGATTATAGATAAAATTAAATTATATGGATTTAAACAATATTTAGGAAAAGGAAATTTAGAAAATTTAAAAGGATTTGATTTAATATTTAGATCTCCAAGTTGTTTACCAACTAAGCTAGAATTAGTGGAAGAGTCAAAACGAGGAGCAATAGTTACAACTGAAATTGAACAATTAATGAAGTTAGCTCCTTGTAAAATTATAGGAATTACAGGTAGTGATGGAAAAACAACAACTACCACATTAACAGCAGAGGTTCTAAAAGATGCTGGTTATACAGTTCATGTTGGTGGAAATATAGGAATTCCACTATTTACAAAATTAAATGAAATTAAACCTCAAGACATAATTGTATTGGAACTAAGCAGTTTCCAATTAATGAACATGAAAATAAGCCCAGATATTGCAGCAATAACAAATATTACTCCAAATCATTTGAATGTGCATAAAGACTATCAAGAGTACATAGATGCTAAGAAAACTATTTTTAAATATCAAGATGAAAATGGAATATTAGTTTTAAATGCTGACAATGAAATCACAAATTCTTGCAAAGATGAAGCAAACGGAAATGTAATAATGTTTAGTAGCAAACAAAAACTTGAAAATGGATTTATTGTTGATGAAGATGGAATAATTAAAGAATGTAATGACGGAATTAGAAGACATATTTTAGATACTAGAGAGATGAAATTGAAAGGAATGCACAACTTTCAAAATGCTTGCACAGTATTAGCTTTAACCGTTGGTTTAGTGGATTTAGAAGATGCAGCTGAGACGATAAAACAGTTTGCAGGAGTACATCATAGACAAGAATATGTGCGTACAGTTAATGGAGTAGAGTGGTATAATGATTCTGCAAGCACAAGTCCAACTAGAGGAATTTCGGCATTGAATGCTTTTAAAGATAGAGAAATTGTGTTAATTGCTGGTGGTGCTGATAAAAATTTGGATTATACACCAATCGGAAAGCCAATAGTTGATAATGTTGAGTGTCTAATTTTGATTGGGCAAACAGCGAATAAGATTTATGAGGCTGTTAAGAATGAATTAGAACATCAACACAAGAAAATAGATATTCATATGTGTGAGTCTTTTGAACAGAGTATGAAATTAGCCCAAAGGGTGGCTAAGCCAGGTCAAATTGTTTTATTTTCGCCGGCTAGCACGAGCTTTGATATGTTTAAAGATATGTATGATAGAGGTGACCAATTTAAAGATATGGTTATGAAATTTTAAAAAATGCACGGATGGGACCGGTTCTCATCCGTGCATTTTTTGCACCGCAGAGAACCGGTCCCAACGGTGCACTTTTTCACATAAATGATGTTAAAACATATAATGTAGTATGAATTTTAAAAGAAAGGAATGGAATTTAAGATGAATGATTCATTATATGAAGACTACATGAGAAGTGTATTAGGATATCAACCAATGAATAATTATCAAGATACATATAACTATAATAGTTATGATAATTATTCAAGTTATGATGTAGTGCCTACGATGCCTCCTATGCAAACACAAAGAATGCAGATGATGAATAATATGATGCCAATGCAAAATCAGAATATGCAATCTATGTCTGCAAGACCAATGACGGCAATGAATAATATACAGATTCAAGAATTAGAAAAATGCTATCCTGAGATATACCAGATAGTATATCCCATGGTGCAAAAAGCATGTGCAGAAAATAGGGGAGAAATTACAAGAGAATTAATAGATAAATTAACAGATGAAATATATTCTGCAGTAGAAGATAGAGAACTTGTTCAAGACAGAGGAGGGGCAAAAGTTGCAAAAACAGATGAAAAAACCACAGCAACAAATGCCGGAAAAATAGAAAAAAGTAAGGAAGATAGATATTGTCAAAACTGTGATAGCAGACAAAGAAATACAGGTTTAAATGATATAATTCGTATATTATTATTAAGAGAATTATTGGGAAGACCGGGTTTTCCTGGATTTAGACCACCTAGACCACCACCACCTCCTCCACCAAGACCACCTCGTCCTCCAATGAGACCACCAATGGGTCCTGGACCAGGAAGACCACCTAGACCAAGAGGAGGAGAGATGGATATATATGAGTCACCTAAATATTTTTCTTCATTAGAAGATGGGGAGTTAGCATATTAAAGAAATTGACATAAAAATGCACCGATGAGACCGGTTCCCATCGGTGCATTTTTATTCCCATTCAATTGTTGCTGGTGGTTTTGAAGTAATATCATACACGACTCTATTAACGTGTTTAACTTCATTAACAATTCTACTAGAAACTTTTTCTAAAACTTCATATGGAATTCTGCTCCAAACACCAGTCATAAAATCTGTGGTTTCAACAGCTCTTAAGGCGACTGTATAATCATAAGTTCTTTCATCGCCCATAACGCCTACAGATTTTAAATTTGTAAGAACTGCAAAATATTGATTTATATTTTTGTGTAAACCGGCATTAGCAATTTCTTCTCTGAAAATAGCATCTGCATCTTTTAAAATAGTAAGTTTATCATCTGTGATATCTCCAATAATTCTGATTGCTAGACCTGGACCAGGAAATGGTTGTCTATATACTAGATTTTCTGGAATACCAAGTTCTAAACCAGTTTTACGAACTTCATCTTTAAATAAATTTCTTAAAGGTTCAACGATTTCTTTAAAATCAACATAGTCAGGAAGTCCGCCAACATTATGATGGCTCTTGATTACAGCACTTTTTCCAAATCCACTTTCGATAACATCTGGGTAGATAGTTCCTTGAACTAAGAAGTCTACAGCTCCAATCTTTTTTGCTTCTGCTTCGAAAACTCTGATAAATTCTTCACCTATAATTTTTCTCTTTCTTTCTGGATCAGTAACTCCAGCAAGTTTGCTTAAAAATCTATCTTTTGCATCAACTCTGATGAAATTTAAATCATAATTTTCTGTAAAGATTTTTTCAACTTCGTTACCTTCATTTTTTCTAAGTAATCCATGGTCAACGAAAATACAAGTTAAATTTTTACCAATAGCTTTACTTAAAAGTACAGCTGCAACAGATGAATCAACACCACCTGATAGAGCACATAAAGCTTTTTTATCTCCAATTTTTACTTTTAAAGATTTTATAGAATCTTCTACAAATGATGACATAACCCAATCTCCTGAACAGTGACAAACATTATATAAAAAGTTTTTGATAACTTGTGTTCCGTTTATTGAATTATTTACTTCTGGATGGAATTGAATTCCATATAAATTCTTTTCTTGGTTTTCAATTGCTGCATTTGGACAAACTGGTGTATAACCGATTTTTTTGAAACCTTGTGGTACTTCTTCTACATAATCTGTATGACTCATTAAAAATATATTTGTATCTTTGAATCCTTGGAAAAGAGGAGATGTATTGTCTATGTTTACATTTGTTTCTCCATATTCTCTTGTTGTTGCAGATGTAACTTTTCCACCAAGCGTATGAGCCATTAATTGCATTCCATAACAGATTCCAAGTACAGGAATGCCTAACTCAAAAATTCCATCAGCACATTTTGGAGCTTCTTCACCATATACACTTGCAGGTCCTCCTGTGAATATTATTCCTTTTGGATTTTTTTCTTTTATTTTTTCTATTGAAATATTGAATGGTACAACTTCAGAGTATACATTACATTCTCTTACTCTACGAGCAATTAGTTGATTGTATTGTCCACCAAAGTCTAGTATTAAGATTAGTTCTTTTGATTCCATAAAATCCTCCTTAAATTTATAATATAGATATATTTTATCAGGTAAACAAAGAAAAGTAAAGGATTTTGTTGTCAAATGGAGCTTCTTTGTGGTATAATATAAAATATAAGTAATATTGCCAAATAAAGGAGACGCATGAAAAATGAATGAATTTAAAGTTATTGAAGTAATGAACAGAGCTAGAATTGAAGTTCTAAAAGATAAAAAAGAAGATTATTCATTAAATGAAAAAATTCAGAAATATTTAAAAGATGAATCGTTCTTTTTTAGGATTAGTAAAGAAAAAGCATCTAAAATTTTGCAAGTAGTAGGAATAAAAAAAGAGTCACTAGAAGAAGTATATCAAAAGTTAATTGCTCAAGAGATATATTATGATTTATTAAATAGTGGAAAAATAGAAGCTGATGATGAAAGTTTAATTGTAAAATATAAAAAGTACCGGACGAGAAGATTTGTTTAAAAAGAAAAAATAAAATGGAGGAATATAAAAAATGAAAGATGAATATATATATAAATTTTATGATGAAGTAAATCAAGCTCTGGAGGGAGATTATAAAATAATATTAGAACCTAATAGAAATATTCAAGAAGATTGGATAGAATATGATACAGTAAAATGGGAGATGGAAAACGGAATTAATAAACTAGTAGAAAAATTATTAAAAGAAACTTCAATGAGCTTTGAAGAGAAAGTTCTGGAAGTGTATAAATATATATGTTTAAACTATGTATATGATGCTAATGTATTATATTTCTTCAAAAGAGATGATAGTGATATAAATAATATAAAATATATAGCAGTAGACTGGTATGGAAGAATCGTTGGAAAAGACTGGATTGAAAAAAGGCAGAAACATAATAGAAGAATATGCTATGAATTTGCAAGATTTTATGCTAAGGCAATAAATGTGTTATTAGATGGAAATGATAAACTAGAAGCATTTATGCTTGGTGATAAGGAAAATTTACACTATGTTGTTGGACTAACAGGAGAAGAATATAGTATTATTTTAGATTTAGACGATTTTAATAGTATTAAAGACCTTACAAGAGTGAAATTTGGATTAACAATCAAGGGAATAAAGATACTTAGAGACGAATCAGGAAAATTTAAACAAGTGGTTGATAAATTTAATGAAGGAAAAAGAGATGAAATTGAAGAGATTGAAGAGGCAAAGAAGAATTTGAAAGATAAGAATCTTATTGAATATTTTAATAAAGTTTCACAGATTTTAAAAAATAAAAATATTGATTCTCAAGGATTTTTCGAATATATAAGAGCTATAGTGGAAAATGAAGGAATAAAAATAGAAAAGATATGGAAAGAAGATAAAATTGCACCAGAAAAAAGATATGAAAGATGTATAATTTTTGAACTCGATGGAAAAACATATTTAATAGATAGTATTGAACAAGTCATATTTCAAACAGAAAAAGAAGATATAGATGCAAAGTTTTTTGTCTTCAATTCCGCAGAAAATGAATATCCATATTATGGTGGATAAAATAAAAACAAGGAGAAAGTGTATGAATGTAAATATAGAAAAAATTATAAAATTAAATGAACTAGTAAATGTATTTTTTAGAAGTAAACATACAATCGTTTTAGACCCAGAATTAGAGAAAAAATACGGAAAGTATTTAGGTGAAGAGATAGTATATGATAAGGCTGAGTGGAACATGCCAAGAAAACTTAAAGAATATGTTGATGAATTATCAGAGAATAAAGAATTAAGCAAGGAAGAAAAAGTATTATCAGTTTACGAAAAGTTATGTCATGATTATGTATATGATGATAATTTAATCTCTTATATTCAACAAATTGATGATGACATATTTAGTCTTCCGGATTGGTATGGAAGAGATGTTGACAAAGAGTGGGAAAAAAATAGAGAGAATCATAATAGAAGAATATGCTTTGAATTATCAAGATATTTAGTTAAAGCATTAGAGGAAATATTTAAAGATGACAAAAGTTGTAATACTTGTATATTATGGAATAAGAATCTTATACATTATTTTGTAGGACTTACTTCTGATGATTACAGTTTAACTATTGATTTGGATGATTTCTTTAAGATAAAAGATCTTACAAGATTAAAAACAGGATTAACATTAGAAGGAATTACAATTTTAGAAGATGATAAGGATAAATTTAAAAATGTTCTTGACAAATTTAATGAAGGAAGAAATGAATTTGCAATAAAGAGAATAGAAAATAAAATTGCAGAAACAGCTGAGTCAGAAATAAAAGATGAAGAAAAAGAAAGTGAAGAAGTTTCCTTTTTAGGGAAAGCTGTTGAAATATTAAAAGAAGATGGACTAGATTCACAAGGAATATTTGAATATATGAAAGAGATAATAGATATTAGTATTGGTAAAGAAAATAGAGAAAAAATATGGAAAAAAATAGATGGCGAAAATAGAGAATCAACTAGATATATAAGATGTGTTGTTGTTAATATAGATGGTAAAAAATATTTGATTGACGGAGAAGAGGCAAGAATACGACCATTTGATGAAAAAGAATTTGATGAAAAAAGAACAAGATTTGTTCCTAATAAAGAACTTACTCGTGGTGGATTTGATTATTATGATGGTAAATAAATATTGAAAAAATTTCTAAAATATGTTATAATATATGTATAAATACAAAGGAGGTAAATACCATGAGAGTAGCAATTGCAACAGATTCTAAAGAGAAAATCAAAGGAATCAAGAGTGCATTTTCTCGGTTTTTCAAAATTGAAGAAGATAAAATAGAGTTTTTTCACAAAAAGGTAGATTCTGGAGTATCAGAGCAACCATTTAATGAAGAAACTTATGAAGGTGCTTTCAATAGAGTAAATACTCTAATTGAAAAATCAGAGAAGGCAGATTTTTTTATCAGTTGTGAAGCTGGTATCGAAGAACTTTTTGGAAAGTATTTTAATGTGCAAGTAATTTGCATATTTGATTTCCAAAAACAAAGATATCTTTGGAGCAAAAGCTCTGGATGGCAGATTCCATCAGAAGATATAGAGATTATTAAAAATGATAATCTTGATGACTATCTTAGGAAAAAAGGAATGACTTGTGCAGAAGATTTGCTTGGTGCTGATTATTCTAGAGCAGAGTCTATTGCTCAGGCAACAGAATTTGCTTTAGCTTCACAGAAATTATTATAAAAATCGAAACAATTAAAAGTTATATACATTTGGTGTGTAACTTTTAGTTGTTTTTATTTTGTAAAAATTCTTATATAATTAAATAAACATTCGATTATAATATCACATGTATTTGCATCCGGAAATAAATTACATTTATTTCAAAGTTTTATATCTCTAATTCATATCCTAAAATTTCAATTTTTTCTTGATAAGTAAAGAAAATCATAGTATTATAAAAAATCAAAAAATAAGAATAATCTTTTTTATTTTTGACTAAAATATATAAAGAATTAATATTAATTCAATAAAACAAAAAAGGAGTTTAGTATGAAGGTTAAAGATTGTATGTGTGGCGAAGTTTGTTGCGTAAAGCCGGAAACCAAAATAAATGAAGTTGCAAAACTAATGGAGCAGAATCATATAGGTTGTGTGCCAGTATGTGATAATAATAACGGACTTGTAGGACTAATTACAGATAGAGACATTATATTACGTACAGTTGCTTGCGATAAAGATGCAAAAAATACATCTGCAAGTGAAATAATGTCTTGTAATGTTTGTACTTGTAATGGAAATGATGATGTTCATACGGCAGAAGATAAAATGGCTCAAAATCAAATAAGAAGAATTCCTGTTGTAGATAATAATAAAGTTATAGGAATTTTAACTATTGGAGATTTAGCTCATTATAATGAAGAGACTGGTGAAGACCATTTCTGTAATACTGTTGAAGATATTTGTGGTTGTGGTGGACAAACTAAGAATAATGGGTAATAAGTACTAAATATAGATTGTTAAACTTACTATGTATATAGAATTGATAATATATTGTTTTTTTATACCTTGCTGTCGCAATCTTCATATTAAATATTTTAGTATATGTAGATTGCTCCATATCGCACTCGCGTATGCTCGTTTAATCGCTTACGCGGTATTTCAAAACAATATATTATCAACAATCTACATTATAATGTAATTATTACATAGAAAAGAGGGCAAATGTCAGAGGATTTAAATTATATTTATAAAGTTATTAGGAAAGTTTTAAATATTGTCTTATTAATATTGGGAGTATACATAGGAGCAAAATTGGCAGTTTTTTATATGCCTTTTTTAGTGGCTTTTGTAATTTCATTGATGATAGAGCCAGGAATAAAATATTTGATGAAGAAAACAAAACTATCAAGAAAAATGAGCTCAATTATTATATTTATAATAGTGTTTGCCATTATAATTGGAAGTGTTACATGGGGAATTGTTTCCTTAATCTCAGAATCAACTAATCTTTTACAAACTTTAAACTTGTATATAGATAGAGCATATACACAAATTCAAGAAACAATAGGAAAATTGAGCATTTCAAGAGTAAGCATTTCAAGCAATGTTGCTAGCTTAATGCAAGATGCGTCAAAAGAATTATTGTTTAAATTGTCAACTTGGATAACAGGATTTTTGACAAAGCTGATGTCAATTATTACATCAATTCCTTCAATTGCAATATATGTTGTAATAACAATTCTTTCGGTGTATTTTGTGTGTACTGATAGAATTTATATTTTGGATTTTATGGAACATCATATGCCAAAAAAGTGGGTGCAAAAGATAGGAGGACATATCAGAGAAATAACAATCAAACTTGGAGGATATCTAAAAGCTGAAGCAATATTGATATTGGTATCTTTTATAATTTCTTTGGTGGGATTGTATATTTTTAAATTTGTTGGTATGAATGTAAAATATCCGCTGCTAATAGCATTAGGCATAGGGTTTGTAGATGCATTACCAATTCTTGGCTCTGGTTCAGTTATGGCTCCCTGGGCTGTAATGGAAGCCTTAAATGGTGATATACAATTAGGCGTGGCTATAATAGTTCTATGGATAATTATGTCGATTGTAAGACAGTTTTTAGAGCCTAAAATAGTAAGTGGAAAGATAGGAATTCACCCTATTTTTACATTGATTGCAATGTATACTGGTTTTAAAGTGATTGGGGTAATGGGAATGCTTGTTGGACCAATTGTTTTGATAATCTTGAAGAGTGTTTTTGCAAGCGTTTTGGAAGAAGGAATATCTAATAGATTTATGTGAAAATGCACCGCAGGGACCGGTTCTTAACGGTGCAAAAACTGCACCGTTAAGAACCGGTCCCTGCGGTGCATAAATTTTAAAAAAGCTCATAAACTTATAGAAATAATAAATATAAGTGGAGGAGCGTTATAGATGTTTATATATAATTTTAAAGTTAATGGTAGAATAGTATTAAAAATTATAATTGTAGTACTTTCTTTATTTATGCTAGGTGTTTTTGGTGTTAGTATTTATAAAATATTTTTTACTAGTGGCAAATTTGTTGTGAATGATAAAATAAGAAAACAGGAAGTTACAGAAATTAATACAGAGAATTATACAAATATTTTAAAGGCTGTTCATGACGACCCAGATTCATATATTGGAATGAAGATTAATTTTACAGGATACATATATAGAGTTATTGATTTTAAAGAAAATCAATTTGTTATTGCTAGAGATATGTTTATCAATGAGAGTAAAACTCAGTCTGTTGTTGTGGGCTTTTTATGCGAATATAAAGATTCTGAAAAGTTTACTGATGGAACGTGGGTTAATATAACTGGTAGTATTGAGATGGGAAAATATCATAATGAACAGATTCCATTTATTAAGGTTACAGATATAAAAGAAGCGGAAGAGCTTGAAAATTCGGAAGTAATGCCACCAAGTAATGATTATGTTCCTACAAGCGGTATGTTGTAAAAAATGCTAATTTTGAAAAAAAGTAGGCTAAAAGTATTGAATTATTGAGGAAATCTGTGTATAATAGAAATGTAACTATTAACATAATTCTTTTATATCAAAAAAATATTTTGATATGATGTAAAGGAGAGATTTTATGGGTTCAAAAGAAAGGTTCTATGCACATGTCACGGCCTTAAATCCAGAGGTGACTGGTTCTTGTCTACCAGTTGATGTCCATCCAGTTAATGGGTTAAAAGATGAGTTTGTAGTTGATTGTGGAATTTTCCAGGAAAAGGGATATTCCGATTTGAATGATACAGATTTTCCTTTTGATTGTCAAAAAATTAAATTTGTATTGATTACTCATAATCATGCAGACCATGTAGGTAGACTACCATTACTATTTAAGTATGGATTTAATGGAAAAGTTTATGCAACAGAATCTACGATTAGGCTAATGAAAATTTCATTAGAAAATTCGTATCAAATAATGAAGGAGGAAGCGAAACTTAGAAAAAGCAAATTACTTTACGAGATTGAGGATGTTGAACGGGTTTTTGAAAATGTTGAAGCATGCAATATAAATGAAACTTTTCAAATAACTCCCAATATACGGGCAACGTTCTTTGACAATGGACATATTATTGGTGCTGCAATGATTTTGGTGCAAATCAGTGAGCCAGAAGAAGAGGATATAGACATACTTTTTACTGGAGATTATAAATCTCATAACATGTTCAAAAAAGTTAAACCAATCCCAGATTGGGCTTTGGAATTACCTATGAATGTTGTGACAGAAGCAACATATGGTGATACTGAAACTAGTGAGATTGTGTATAATTTTGAAGATGATATAGTTAAGATTTTAAACCAAGGATTAAGTATTCTTATATCAGTTCTGGGACAAGGAAGAGCACAAGAAATATTGTATTGTTTATACTTATTGCAAAAAAGAGGTAGAATAAATAAGAATATCCATATTTCATTGGATGGAAATTTAGCTCATGGATATACACATCTATATAGAAGTGGACTTCTTGAAATTGATGAGGAAAAATTAGAATTCTTACCAGAAAACTTTAGCTTTACTACTAAAGATTCTAGACCTTTTGTTATGGCATCAACTGAACAGCAGATTGTGTTAACAACTTCTGGAATGCTTGATCATGGCCCGGCACAGCTGTATTTACCACATGTTATAACCAATGACAAATGGGCTATTTTCTTAACAAGTTATTGTAGTGAAGGTACATTAGGTCGTAAACTCATTGATAATGATATACGGAATGGCTGTATTAGAAGTATGGGGGAAGAGCTTGAAGTAAAAGCTAAAATTTATTCAACAACTCAGTTTTCATCTCATGCTAAAGCAGATGAATTGATAGAATTACTTTCAAAGTTTAAGGATTTAAAGTTGGTCATGATTAATCATGGACAAAAAGAAGTAAAAGAAAAATTTGCATGGCGTGTTGAAAATGCGAAGATTTCTAAAAGAGTAGAAATCCTTGGACAACATACTATAAGAATTTCTCACTATGGATTTGTAAAGGCTATGGGAGCAAAACTTTATAGTGTTAAATACAAGAAAGTGAAAGATAAGCAATCATCTGGAAGATTCCATACTGGTAGAAGAAAAGAAAAACAGATTACATGTAGACGTAAAAGTAGATATTCTAGCAGATAGGAGGAAACAATATGTATAATAAGAGAAAATTGACAGTGGTACCTAAATCTAAATCATCAAAATTAAATAAGTCTGGGGTCAGAATTGTTCGTAACTATCCATCTATTACTGAAACAGAGAAGACGATTAAGCAAGTAATAAAAGGACAAGATGAACAAGTTCGGCAGATTGTTTCAGCTGCATACAGAACCATGGACTTTGGAACGAAAAGCAATGTATTAATTGTTGGCAAAAGTGGAACAGGAAAGACCGAAATTTTAAGGCAATTAGCTAAGAAAATTGGTAGAATTTCAATTACTGTGGACGCTAACGATTTTACAGAGGAGGGGTATGTAGGTCAGAGTGTTTCTAGTATTATTGCAAGACTTGTTGTTACTGCTAATTATGACGTCAAAAAAGCAGAGGAAGGAATTATAATAATTGACGAAATAGATAAAAAAGCAGCTAAAGAATCGCAAGGTCAAAGAGATGTCTCTGGAAAGGGTGTTCAGGATGCATTACTAAAGCTAATTGAGGATAAAACTATCCCAATTAGATTTACAGATGAATATGAACAACAATCATATTTTGCTAATTTAAGGACTGATAAGATTTTGTTTTTCTTTGCAGGTGCATTTTCTGGAATTGAAGAAATTAAAAAAAGACGATTGAAGAGAGAAACATCAATTGGCTTTACAGGAAAATCAACAGAAAAAGCAAGTGAAGATAATAAAATCAAGAAGAAAGATTTGATTGAATTTGGACTTTCAGAAGAATTTGTGGGAAGAATGGATACAATAGTTCAGATGAATGAATTATCAGAATCTGTTCTTGAAGATATTTTAAAAAATTCTAAAAAGTCTAAATTAAGACTGTATGTAAATAGCTTGAAGAAACATGGAATCAAGACAAAATATAATGATGAAGTAGTAAAAGCATTTGCGAGAAAAGCGAGAAAAGAAAGTCAGGAAACTGGCGCACGTGAGCTTGCTAATGTTGTGAATTATGTTTTTGACAAGATTACATACCAGGTAATGTCGGAACCAAGAGGAACATATCATGAATTAATTTTATTAGAAGGGATTGAGGAAGACAATACAAAATATATATTAAGATAACCATAAAATCGAGAAAGGGGCTCCCAAGTGGGAGCTCCTTTTGGGGTATAAGATGTAAAAAATGTACCAAGTATTATCTTCTACTCGATTGTTTGTAAAAAAATCATCAAAAACACTTGAAAAGTCCATATAATCATGATATATTATAACAAGTCGATAAATAGAGAAGAAGGGAAATGAGAAAAAACATGGGAATATTCAGAAAGATATTTAAAAGCTATAGTGAAAAAGAAGTAAAAAGAGTAATGCCAATAGTAGAACAAATAAATGGACTAGAAGAAGAAATAGCAAAATTATCAGATGAGCAATTAAAAAATAAGACAAACGAGTTTAAAAAACAATTAGAAGAAGGAAAAACATTAGATGATATATTACCAGAAGCATTTGCAGTAGTAAGAGAAGCATCAAAAAGAGTATTAGGAATGAGACATTTTGATGTGCAATTAATAGGTGGAATTATATTACACCAAGGAAGAATTGCAGAAATGAAGACAGGTGAAGGAAAAACACTTGTAGCAACACTTCCAGTATACTTAAATGCACTAACAGGAGAAGGTGTACATGTAATAACTGTAAATGACTATTTAGCAAAAAGAGATAGTGAATGGATGGGAAAATTATATAAATTCTTAGGACTATCAGTAGGACTAGTAATTGCAGGAATGGAACCAAAACAAAAACAAGAAGCATATGCATGTGACATCACATATGGAACAAACAATGAATTTGGATTTGATTACTTAAGAGATAACATGGTAATTTACAAAAATCAATTAGTACAAAGAGGATTAAGCTATGCAATCGTAGACGAGATTGATAGTATTTTAATTGATGAAGCTAGAACACCACTTATTATATCTGGTAGAGCAAATCAATCTTCAGACTTATACAAAAAAGCTAATGACTTTGTAAAAAGATTAACACCAAAAGTAATAGTAGAAGAAGATGTTAAAGATGAAGCACAAGCAGAAGACAATGAAAAATATGATTACATTGTAGACTTAAAAGCAAAATCAGCATCATTAACACAAAAAGGTATTAAGAAAGCAGAAGAAACATTCAGACTAGAAAACTTCAATGATATAGAAAATTCAACATTAGTACATCACGTAAATCAAGCATTACGTGCACATGGAGTAATGAAAAGAGATATAGATTATATCGTAAAAGATGGAGAAGTACTAATAGTTGACGAATTTACAGGACGTATCATGTATGGAAGAAGATACAACAATGGATTACATCAAGCAATAGAAGCAAAAGAAGGAGTAAAAATTGCAGATGAATCAAAAACATTAGCAACAATTACATTCCAAAACTACTTCAGAATGTATGACAAATTATCAGGTATGACAGGTACTGCAATGACAGAAGAGGCAGAATTTGAGGAAATCTACAATTTAGACGTTGTTGCAATTCCAACAAATAAGCCAATGATAAGAGATGACCAAAATGACGTAATATACAAAAACGAAAATGCAAAATTCAATGCAATAGTACAAAGCATAAAAGAAAGTCATGAAAAAGGACAACCAGTCCTAGTTGGTACAGTCTCAATAGAAAAATCAGAAAAATTAAGTAGAATTCTTAAAAAAGAAGGAATTAAACATGAAGTATTAAATGCTAAATTCCATGAAAAAGAAGCTGAAATCATAGCACAAGCCGGAAAATTTGGAGCAGTAACAATTGCTACAAACATGGCAGGACGTGGTACCGATATTATGTTAGGTGGAAATAGTGAATTCTTAGCAAAACAAGAAATGAAGAAAAATAAAGTTCCTGAAAACTTAATAGAAGAATCAAACACATATTATGAAACAGACGAACAAGATATTTTAAGAGCAAGAGAAGAATTCAAAAAACTAGAAAAGAAATATGACGAAGAAATCAAAGAAGAAAAAGAAAAAGTTATAGCAGCTGGTGGTTTAAAAATAATTGGTACAGAAAGACATGAATCAAGAAGAATTGACAACCAGTTACGTGGACGTAGTGGACGTCAAGGAGACCCAGGAGAATCTAAATTCTATATAGGACTTGATGATGACTTAATGAAAATCTTCGGTGGAGATATGATTACAAAAGTTTATAATACAATTGGAATGGACGAAAACGTTCCTATTGAAAATAGAATGATTAGTAACGCGGTTGAGTCAGCTCAAAAGAAGGTTGAAGGTAGAAACTTTAGTACTAGAAAGAATGTATTAAAATATGATGATGTAATGAATGCACAAAGAGAAATAATCTACAAACAAAGAAGAGAAGTTCTAGATGGAGAAAACTTAAAAGACAATATATTAACAATGATAAAATCACTTGCAGAAGAAGTTGTATTAACATACTTTGCTAGTGAAGAAGAAGTTAGTGTAGAAGCACTTGACACAGATATTAGAAATACATTTGGAATTGAAATGGTTGACTTTATTAAAGAAAACTCAAAAGATTCAAATGCTATAATTGAAAAACTTCAAGAGCTTGCTTTAGCTAAATATGATGAAAAAGAACAAGAAATTGGAAATGATGATTTAAGAGAACTTGAAAGAGTTGTTATGCTTAAAGTTGTTGATCAAAAATGGATGGACCACATAGATGCTATGGATGAATTGAAAGACGGTATTGGCCTTCGTGCTTATGGACAACAAGATCCTGTTGTTAAATACAGAATTGAAGGTATGGATATGTTCGAAGAAATGGTTCTTGATATTAAACATGATGTTGTAAAAATTCTTATGAACTTACGTAAACAAGAAGATGTTAAGAGAGAAGAAGCAGCTAAAATTACTGGGGCAGCTCTACAAGCTATCAATAGCTTAGACAATGGGGAACAAATTAAAACTGAAGTTAACAAAACTGTTGTTAATGAAGGTCCTAAAGTTGGTCGTAACGACCCATGCCCATGTGGAAGCGGAAAGAAATACAAAAATTGTTGTGGAAGAAATCAGTAATAGCAAGGGTTACAGAAAATTATACAAATTGACATAAATGCAAAAAATATGCTTTTGTCGCCAATTTGTCGCCAAACAAAATAAAATTGTCGCCGAAAATCTTCGGAAGTACTTATTTATCAATGGATATAGACTTGGCGACAAATCTAAAATATTAAAAATTTTAATATTGACTGACATTGTAAAGATGCCAGTCTTTTTTCGTTCAATCGTTATTTGCAGATTGGAGGTAAAAATAAAATGGTAAATGTAAGAAAGAAAGGAAATGTTTATGAGTACAATTTTGATGTTGCTAAAATTGAAGGTAAAAGAAAAAGAATCAGCAAGTCTGGTTTTAAAACAAAAGCAGAAGCACTAAAACAAGGAACAATAGCTTATAATGAATACTTAAATACTGGTAGGAAATTTGTATCTAACGAAGTGAGCTATTCAGACTTCTTAGATTATTGGCTAGATAATCATTGTAAAATAAATTTAAAGTATCACACTATAGAAGCATATAGTAAAAATTTCTTGAACAATATCAGGAAAGTATTAAAATGTTCATTTAATTATGCAGTAGATAATGAATATTTAAAACCTTCACTTGGATTGTATAGATTAAGTGCAATAACGAGTGTAATTTTACATAGTTTCTTAACTGAATTATGTAGTAAATATTCTTTTTCTAGAAGTTATTTTAAAAATATATTAAAAGTAATGAAAGGAACTTTTAGAGAAGCAACAGATGTTTATGGATTTATAAGATATAATCCTAGTTTAACATTGAAACTTCCTAAAATAGAAGATAGTAGTGATTTTGAAAAACATTTATATACACAAGATGAAATAGACAAAATTCTAACAAGATTTAAAGATGATGATGTATTTACTTGTGCATTTATCACAAGTTGTTTTACAGGAATGAGACCAGGAGAACTATGTGCTTTAACTTGGGAAGATGTTGATTTTGAAAATAAAGTTATAAATGTTAGACATTCTGTTTTTGATAAGAAAAAGAATGAAAATGGTAGATAGTATATTGGAACAACAAAAACTAAAAGTGGAGAAAGACAAATTCATATTAGTCCAACACTTATGAAAGCTTTAGTAAATTTTAAGAATAGACAAATGGAATTAAGACTTTTATATAGTAAAGATTATAAGTACTACCATTTAGAAGAAGTGAAAAATCAGTATGGTAAAGTTTTAGAATATCAAATAGTAGAAAATCAATCAAATATATTATCAATAAAACCTGCAAATATGATTTTTACAAGAGATAATGGAAAATATTGCGGTACAGATATTATAAAATATCCATATAAAATAATTCATGATGAGCTTGGAATAGAAAATTGTAGATTTTACGATTTAAGAGAAAGTTATGCAACTACAATTTTGAGAAATGGAGTAGAAATACGAGATGTTGCAGATGTGTTAGGACATAAAGATATTGAAACAACAGAGAATTATTATATTTCAAGCACAGATGAAACAAGAAAAAATGTAACAGATTCTTATGAAAGTACTATAAATTTAGATGTGATTGATGAAATTATAGAATATAAAATTTCAATATAAATAATATAGTAAGTTTTTGTTATATGATTAGAGAGTTAGTTGATATAATTAGCTCTCTAAAAGATTTTAAATTTAAATAGTTATATATTGAAAGTTAGTTACATTGTTGTATATTTTTTGGTTTTATGATATAACTATATTGTATTGTTATATCGAATTTATTGGAGGAACAAAAGATGGAAGATAACTATTCAAAGGCATATAAAGAAGTAATGGAAATATTAAAGTTTGTACCAAAAGAGAGTGTAGATAAGATACCACAAACAATGATTGATACATTTAAAGCAAAAATGGATAATGAATATGATTTTAAAGTTGATATAAATAAAAGTTTTGAAGAACAGGATTTATTAGAAGAAACAAAGGCAATATTTGCTAATATTTTTAGAGATTTTTGGGCAACTCCATATCAAAAAGAAAGAATAGAAGCAAAGGAAAAATATGATAGGCAAAAACTTGAAGAAGAAAAAGCACAAAAGTATAATCCTGATGATTTATTTAAAAAGAAAAATATTGAAAGTGTTATAGGAAATACAGAAAAGGATACTATTGAAAATTCTAATTTGCCAATAGAAGTAAAAAAAGAAAAATTTTATGAAAAGATTATAAATTTTTTCAAAAGAATATTTAATGTATTTTAAAGGAATTATGTATGGAAGAAACTATTGATAAGAAAATAGAAAGATTATTAGATGATGAAAAAATAAAAGAAATTATTGCAACTGCTGGAAAAGGAGAAGTTGCTCCAGTAACGAGAGCTAGTAATTTAATAGGAGAAGTTTATACATATTGTTTTGTTCATAATGATGGAGAAGAAATTGAGCCAGATTCTTTAAAAGCATATTTGGAAAGAATGTCTAATGCTTATTTTGAGTGTATGGGTTCAGAAGATTTTATGCAAGATATAAGAGCCAGAGAATTAGGAAAAAGCATAGCACAAAGATTAAATATTGATTTATCGCAGGGAAGTATTTCAAGAGAAGATGAAATACTAATACAAGAATATTTTTTGAAAAACTATGTAGAAAATGGATATGTTATGAATAGCTTTCCAGGAGCAGCTGAACAATCAATAAGAACTTATGGATTTTCATCAATAACGAAAATAAATAATTTAGATTTATGATAAAAAGAATTGATAAGAAAATTTAAAAAATTAGGAGAAATAAATAATGACAATTAAACAAAGTGAAAATTTAATTGAAAATTTATTAGAAGATAATAAAGAAAATGGAAAGTATTATATTCATAGAACAGCTATCGGACCAGTTTTTTATGATGTTTCTAACGGAAAAATATATACCAATAAAGAATATCTTGAAATGTTTCAATCAGATAGTGAATATGTAGATGAATATTTGTATCCGTTTGATAGTGTAGATGTTGATATGTTATTAAAAGAGCATTCGTTAGATCTAGGCTCTGGTTGGAGTATATCAGAAGAAGGATATAAAAAGGTTGTCGAAAGAAATTTTCAGGAGCATATTAGTGAATTTTTTGAAAAAGGGTTATATGCTGTAGAAACAAGTATAGAAAAAACTGCTACCTCATTAGAAGAAGGTTCACAACATCAAATTTTATCAGTTCAACAACAAAGAAAACGATTAAGTGAGTTACTTAATAAAATAGGATTTGGAATGAATACAAGTAAAGAAAATGCTTTATTAGGTACTTTAGCAAATCGAGATGAATTAAATACATTGTTAATTTTAGAAATACCAGAATCATGTTTTGGCGATTTAGATAATATTTCTCAATTATTTGAGAAGAAAGACGACGATGTATTTGAAACTGAAACTGCATATAGAGGTGTATTAAAGTTAGATACTGTAATTCCAAGAGAATATATAAAAGGAGCTTTTTTTGTAGGAACAGAAGAATTATATTATAGTGCAAATGAACACTTTGATCGTAAAAAAGAAGTGAAAAATGGTATATATAATAGTCAATCAATAAAAAGTATATTAGAAAATATGCAGGGTTGTGAAAGTGCTGATGGTATACAAGTGGAAAATATATTAGCAATTGTAGAAAGTGATTTTGAGGTTGATAATGATGTCAAAAAATTAAAAAGTCGTATGTCAAAGATAAGTGAATTAGTTACAAAAGTTGATAATAAAGAGGCTGTTGCAAATATAAATACGATGATTGAAACTATTTATGAAAAAACAAAAAATCCATTGGAAATAGAATACTATAAAATGCAGACATTAGATTTCTCACAATTAAGTAAAGATGAAATTTCTAAACATATAGAAAATTTTGTTTTAAGAGGAAGTTCAACATTAAAAGAATTTATGGAAAAAAGCGATTATTGGAATTATGATAAAATGTTTAAGATGTATAGAAGTGGTTTAGAACGATTATCGAAAGATGCTTTAATACAACTTAAAGATGATTATAGAGCCAACAATGCAAGTTCAATGGTAAATGGCAAATTATCAGATATAAATAGAGTAATTTCTTTATTAGAGCAAGTTGTACCTTTGGATGAATTAGAAATATTTGGAGAATTAAGCGAAAATGATAGAGAAAAATACAATGCTCTTTTAAGTGAAGTAGTTAAAGCACAAAGAAAAGTATGTGAAAATTCAATAGTTAATTTAGAACACGATGCTTTTCTAGGAGGAGAAATTGGAAAAGCAACAGTTTCAGTAGCCACAGAGAAAAAAGATGAAGCAGGAATTAGGATACAAAGAGATGAACAAGAAATATTACAAATGTCAGAAGATAAAATGCAAGAGTAGTATTTAGATATGTTAAAGTTTTTAGATGAATAGTGATTAAAAATTTAATTATAAAGAAAGAAGGAGAATATGGCAGATTATCCAAGTACATATACTACAATAAAAAAGTATATAGTGAAATAAATAAAAACGGTATAAATGCTTATATGATTGGTGGGATTTCATCAGCTATTCAGGCTGGAATTGATTTATATAGACAAAATGATGATATTGATTTAATGGTATCAAAATCTAGTGGAAATCGAGAAAAAGATAAACTAGATGCAAGTGTTATTGAACAATATATAGGTGAAAATGAAAAAAAGAAAATTGATAGAATTAAGAAGTTACAAAAAAGAATTGAAAAATATAGAAATACTTATGATAAAGATGGAAATATAATTAGTTCGAAAAAAATGCCAGGAATGGAAGATAAAATTGCTGCGTTTATTTCTGGAATAGCTGTTCAAAATCCTGGTTTATCAAATGAAGAACTAAAAAAAATAATTTTGAGTAATGAAACAGTAAAAAGCTTTATGGAGCAAGATGAAGATATACGAAATATAATGAATTTATTAGAAGGTTTTGTGATAGAAGGAGATTTGTCTGAAACAGCAAGAAAAATTACACATGGTTATTATTTTGATGATGTTCCTTTAGATGAAAATAAATTATTTTCAACACAAGAAATAGGAAAAACAACAATTAATTCTCCAACGGAATTAAAAGATAATGCGATGTCAAAAGTACAAAGAGAGCAACAAGAATTAATACAGACTCAAGAGACATTGGAGTAATTAATAATTCAGATAAAATAATTATGAAATAGGTGAATATATAATGACAAATGAACAAGTTAATTTTATAGATTATGATAAAATTATAGAAGATATGCCAAAAGAATTAAATCAAATTGAAATGGTAAGATATATTTACATACAACTAGGGAAATATTTTTCATATGATGAAAAATATATAACATCTGAAAGTGATGAGAAAAAAAGAGAAATATTTGATAGAGATATTGAAGATATTGAAAATGACAAAGTTGTATGTACATCTCTTTCAAAAATTTATGAAAGATTATTAAAGCGAGTTGGAATAAATGCAAAGACTGTACTAATTCCAGGCGAAAGATTAGGTCATGCATTTACTGAAATAGAAATTGATGGAAGAAAATATTTTACTGGTTTAGTTCGTGATTTAATGAGGATAAAAACAGGATTTAAAACAAATGAATTTATGATTGATAATCCTGATAGGTTTGGGGAGGATTCTGGATTTACTGCATTATCTGATGAAGAACTAAAAAAAATCGATGATAAAATAGGATACACATATAATCGGTATGTATATGGAAGATTTTACTGAAATGTTAAAACAAGAAATGGATTCTTTAGATGATGTTAGTAGTGAACAAGGGCAAACATTACGAAAAGAGCTAGGAATAGAAGGATTAGGTGGAAAGGAACTACTGAAATACAAGATAGATTTTTTAGCTAAACATATGGGACATAGTGATTTGCATTGTATTGAAAAAAGCGACTATTTTCAAGAAATAATAAAAGGCTGTATAGATATGAAAAAAGCACAAGAGTTTTTTAATCTAGCAAAAATTACATGTATAGAAGAAAATTCAAGTATGAGAATTTTATGTGTTTTAACAGATAAGGAAGATAATTCAAAAACAATATATTCGATTTCAGATGGTAAAGAAATTATGCAAGTATCAGTAGAAGAACTTAAACAACAATTTGAATCTGGTATGAGAACATTATCAAAATCAAGAGAAGAGAAATTTAAAGAGTTATTATTTGGAGGTACAGAAAAAAAAGAATATTATAGACATAGTCCAATAAGTGATATTGAGTCAATAATGGTAAACGGATTAGATCCCGATTTAGCAGAAGAAGATTTAAGAACAGAAACATCAGACAAAAGAAAAAAAGTGTTTTATAGTGAAGGTAAAGAAGGTGTTGTAACGTTTGATTGTACTTGTAGAAGAAAATATAGACAATGGCAAAAACATGGAAGAGTGCCAGATGGAATGTCTATGGATGAATATTATCAAGAGCGTGACGGCGAGGATAGAATTTATATAAAATTTGAAGCAGATAATATAGTAAATGAACAGGAGGATAATATTGATAGATTTGCTGATGCTTGTACAAGTAAAAAAATTCCAGCACAAAATATTAAAGTTTGTGTGTTAAGAAATAATTCTACAGGAAAGATTACATACAGACGAGAAGATATAGTAACATATATGATGTCTGCATGTTCGATTGAAGACATTAAATCAAAATATTTATTGGATGATAGATTAAGTAATCAACTTGAAGAATATTATGCAGATAGACAAGCAGAAGTAATGGACTTAACTGAATACACATTAGAAGAAATGGAATTACAACAATTCTATGAGCAATATATAGCTACGACTAAAAATAAAATATTTACTCAAGAAGAAATTGGAAAATCTACGGTTAATGTTTCAACAACACAAAAAGATACGAGTAAAAGTAAAATACAAATGGATGAGAGAGCATTAAGTGAATTACAAAATGCAAAACAACAAGAAAAAAATAGGTGATGTTATGGAAAATATAGAAGAATTTAATAGAAAAAAAGATATTTTAATAAGAAATAGAGAAAGTGCCTTGCAACGAGTTGAAAAGGCAAAAGAAAAATATAGAAAAATAGAAATAGATGATACAATTGATAAGAAAGAATTGAGATTGGAAGTTGCTAAAAAAACAATTCAATCGAGAGAATATGCATTAGGGGTAATAGAGAGTCAACTGGAATTCTTAAGACCATCAAGTCAAGATGATATGGAATACAGATTAAAACAATATAATGAATTTTCTAAACAAATAAAGGCTGTAGTTCCAGATGATTTGCATTTATGTTTCCATGGATGTCCAATTTATGCAGCAAAGCATATAATAGAGGATGGAGAAATTTCATCTTCGGTTGATAGAGTAGGTTCATCAAGTAGTTATGATGTATCAGATCAAGTTTCTGTTACTACAAAAAATACAATAGAAACAACTGTACAGGGATATGCTGGACTAACAGGAAATTATAATCTTCCAGCAGGTTGTATATTTGTTATATTGCCTCAAGATGAAAATGAAATAAAAACAAGTGAAACCAGTATGCTTATTGGAAATGTTTCTTTTAGAGAAAAACCTGAAAGATTATATTCAATTATAACTACTCCAGAAAACATTGAAGTAGTAACAAAATGGGCGGAAAAAGCTAATATAGATATATCTAAAATACATGATTTTGAAGGCTTTATTGCTGAAATTGCAAAACAAAAAAATCTTTTTTCAGAACAAGATATAGGAAAAACAACTATTAAAATAGCTACTACTGAAAAAGATAAAGTAAATGAGCAGATACAGAGTGAAGAAATGAAATTAAAAGTTGAAAAAACAAGAATTTTTAAATAAAGTAGGTAAAAGATATGAATGATATAAAATACAAAAATGAAAAATTTAATTTTGCATATAGAGTGTCAGCAATTATTTACAATGAAGATGAAACGAAAATGCTTTTATTTTACGGAGATGATATGGATTTCTATATGTTACCAGGAGGAAAAGTAAAAGAACAAGAAAATAGTGTAAATGCAATTAAAAGAGAAATTTATGAGGAATTAGGATATGAAAATTTAGAATTTAAATTTGCAGGAGTAAGTGAAGAATTAATTTCTGAAAAAGATAATTTTATTCAAGAAATAACTATAACATACAAATGCAAATATAATGGCGATATCAAAGAAAAATCTTTTAAAAGTAAAGAATCAGATTGGATTAATTTTAAATGGGTAAAAGTTAGTGAGTTAGAAGAATATAATATTCATCCCAGTAAAATTTTATCAATTGTAAATAACTGTAATAATCATATAGTAGAAGAAAAAAATAAATAGTTTCACTATTACTCGTAATAATACTATAATATACAACTGAAAGTAAAACGATAAGACAGATAAATATAATTTTTAGAAACGGAGGTATAAAATAATGGATTTAGAAAAAATAGATAAAAATGCATCAATTATAAAATATTCAAAAACAGATAATGTTTTGAACGATATATGCTCAATAATAAATTCGGCTAGAGATTATGCATATCAATCCATAAATATTGCATTAGTAGAAAGAAATTGGTTAATTGGATATAGAATCGCCGAAGAAGAATTAAAAGGCGAAGGTAGAGCGGATTATGGTACAAAAATAATAAAAAAGCTATCAAAAGAATTGAAGGAAGAATATGGAAAAGGATTTGATTCAAGAAATTTATATTATTTTTTGAATTTTTACAAAACTTTTCCAAACATTTTGAACACACTGTGTTCAAAATCTAATAGATTGCTTTCTTGGAGTCATTATAGAACATTATTACAAGTATTTGACAAAGAAGCAAGAGAATGGTATGAAAATGAGGCATTAGGACAAACGTGGAGTGTAAGAACATTACAAAGAAATATTTCATCACAGTATTATTATAGATTATTGAAATCTCAAGTCAAAGAGCCAGTCATTGATGAAATGAAAAAAGTAAATGAAAATCAATATTTAATGAATAAATTAGAATTTGTAAAAAATCCTGTTATAGCTGAATTTTTAGGATATTCTTTATATGATAGTTTTACAGAAACAGAACTTGAATCTAGTATAATAAATAATTTACAAAAATTTTTAATGGAATTACGGAAAAGGATATGCTTTTGTTGCAAGACAACAACATATTCAAACAGAAAAAGAAGATTATTATATAGATTTGGTATTTTACAATTATATATTAAAATGTTTTGTGTTGATTGATTTAAAAACTAAAAAAATAACTCATCAAGATGTTGGTCAAATGGACATGTATGTTAGAATGTATGATGAATTAAAAAAAGCACCAGATGATAACCCAACAATAGGAATTGTATTATGTTCAGAAACTGATGAAGATATAGCACGATACTCTGTTTTAAAAGGAAATGAGCAACTTTTTGCTTCGAAATATAAATTATATTTACCAACTGAAGATGAACTTAGAGCAGAAATAGAAAATCAAAAAACAATTTTTGAATTACAACAGCAAAATAAACAAGAGTTAGATAATAATTAGTTTTTGCAAAAATTGCGAAAATATTCTAGACAAAAAATGAATAATATTGTAAAATTTAAAACATATAAAAGACAAATAACGATGTAGACAATGTCGCCAATTTGTCGCCAAATAAAAAATATTGATGGCTAAAATAAGTACAATAAATACAAATAATATTGATATTTCAAAAACTGAAACATATTATAAATACTACAAAAACTCGAACATGTGGAAGCGGAAAGAAGTATAAGAATTGTTGTGGGAAGAACGCATAAAAATCACGGAGTTATGGAAACATAACTCTAAATTTTTTGAAAAAATTACGAACAACCCTTTGACAAATCTTTAAAAAAATTATATAATAGTCAAGTTGGCAAAATGCCAAAAAATAATAAAAAAGATAAAAGAAGGGAGAAAAGAATGGAACAAGAAGAAAACATATTAGGAAAAGAAAAAATAGGAAAGCTAATCAAAAAATTCTCAATTCCTTGTATAATATCTATGTTGGTAAACTCGCTATATAATATAGTAGACCAGATATTTATAGGTCAAGGAGTAGGATATTTAGGAAATGGAGCTACAAATGTAGTATTCCCATTAGTAATGATATGCTTAGCATTCTCATTAATGTTTGGAGATGGAGCATCAGCATATCTAAGTTTAAAATTAGGAGAAAAAAAGAAAAAAGAGGCAGAAGCAGGAATTGGTAATGGAATATTATTATCAGCAATAGTCTCAATAATATTCTGTATCGTAACACTTATATTTTTACCAGTGTTTTTAAAAATATTTGGATGTACGGAAAACTTAAAAGAATATGCAATGGCATATGGAAAGATAATTGCAATAGGATTTCCATTCTCTATGATAGGAACAACATTAAATTCAATCATTAGAGCAGATGGAAGCCCTAAATATTCAATGATAAGTATGGTAAGTGGAGCTATATTAAATACAATATTAGACCCAATATTCATATTTGTATTCCATAAAGGTGTTGAAGGTGCTGCAATTGCAACAGTTATAAGTCAAATACTTACGTTTATATTAAATGTTGCTTATATAAAAAGATTTAAGTCAATTAAATTATCAAAAGAAAGCTTTAAACTAAAAGCAAATGTATGTAAAAAGGTTTCTACATTAGGAATAAGTAGTTTTATTACACAAATGAGTATCGTATGTGTTATGACAGCTGAAAACAATTTATTAGGAAAATACGGAGCAGAAAGTGAATTTGGAGCAGAAATTCCAATAACAGTTTTAGGAATAGTAATGAAAATAAGCCAAATATTAAATAGCATAATAATTGGTATTGCAGCAGGAAGTCAACCAATATTTGGATACAATTATGGTGCAAGAAAATATGATAGAGTAAAACAAACATTGAAAATTGTATTAGGTTCAAGTGTAGTAATAAGTACGATTGCATTTATACTATTCCAAACAATACCAGATAAATTAATATTAATATTTGGTAGTGGTGATGAAAAATACATGGAATTCGCATGTTTAGCATTCAGAACATATTTGATGTTAACAATAGTAAATGGTATACAAATCCCATCAGGAATTTTCTTCCAAGCTATTGGAAAGAGCACAAAAAGTGCAATATTGTCACTTTCAAGACAAATTGTTATATTAATACCATCAATGATAATACTAAGTCATATATTTGGAATTATGGGAGTATTAAGTGCAGGACCTGTAGCTGACGGATTAGCATTTATTTTAGCATCAATACTCTTGATAAGAGAAGTAAAAGGATTAAAGGCAAATGAGAATGTAAAAGAAGTTATAAAAGAAGAAACAAAATCAAATAATGTTGCTGATAAGCAAATAATAATTACAATTTCTAGAGAATATGGTTCAGGCGGAAGATATATTGGAAGATTAGTTGCCGAAAAATTAGGAATAAAATTATATGATAAAGAATTTGTTGAGAAGTTAGCTGAGGAAACAGGGTTGGCAGAAGAATATATAGAAAACAATGAACAAAAAAGAGATGCTTTATCAATACTTAATAATGGATATTATGCAGGCTTAAATAATTCTGATGATTTATTTATTAAAGAATCTGAATTGATAAAAGAAGTTGCAGATAAAGAATCATGTGTAATAGTAGGAAGATGCGCTGACTTTATTTTAAAAGACAGAGAAAATGTGGTTAGTATCTTTGTTGCTAGTAGCATGGAAGATAAGATAAAAAGAGCAACTGAATTTTATAATTTAGATAAATTAAAAGCTGAAAAAGAAATTAATAGAATAAATAAATTAAGAGCAAATCATTATAAATATTATACAGAGAAAGAGTGGAAAGACCCTTCTAATTATGATATTTGTATTAATAGTGATGCAATTGGGGTAGAGAATGCTGCAAATTTAATTTGCAAAATTGTTAAAGAAAAAGAAGATGTCTTAGCTTAGTAGGCTAAGGCATCTTTTACTGAATCTATATCTTTTTTGGATATTGAACCTTGTCTTAAAATATGAATTTGACCATCAATTACTTTAACAATAGTAGATGCAAGACCAATTTTGCTTGGACCGTCATCAATAAAACAATCAACTTTGGTATTAAAATCTTTCATAATATCTTCTACATTTGTCCCACTTGGCTTACCAGAAATGTTAGCACTTGGAGTTGCAATTGGAACTCCTGCATAATCTATTAGTTTTAAGGCGATATTGTTTGCAGGCATACGAATGCCTATAGTATTAGAGCCGGCAGTTAAAATATCTGGTACAATTTCTTTTTTTTCTAAAATAATTGTTAAAGGCCCAGGAAAGAATCTTTGGATTAGAGCATATTCCAAATCTGTAATATTTTTGGCAACAGTTTCAATCATATTAATGTTATTTACTAACAGACTAATAGGCTTATTTAAAGGCCTTTGTTTGACACTATATAGTTTTTTTATGGCGTTTTTATCTAATCCATTAGTACCAATACCATAAACGGTTTCGGTAGGAAATATTACGAGTCCACCATTCTTAATTATTTTTGCGGGTTCGCCTAATTTTGTATAATTTGTATTATTTTTAAAATCTAAGTACATTTCAATCCTTCTTTCTTACAGAAATATTATACTCTCGGAAGTTTGGAAAAGCAATAGATTTGAACTTTTTTGTAGAATATGGTATAATATGTGTATATGAGTGAGGTGGAGAAAATGGATGAAATAAAAGATAGTTTAATAGAAAATGTAAAAATTTTGCTTTTATATGGTAATAAAAAAGTAGATGGAAAAGATAAAAATGGAAAAGTAGAAAGAATTTTTAAAGATAAAGATGATACAGCACATTATTATTATATGGAAGAATTTCTTAAAGAACATATGCAAGATGAGAAAGAGGTTCAAAATGTGTTGGTCGAAAAGCACGATGTTAATAGTGTTTTTTACGAAATTAAGAATATCGGGCATATTGTATTTGCAGAGAATACGTCGATTCCAACATATAAAACAGGAATTTTTTATATGCCAGATAAAATTACTCCTGAACAAAGAGAAACACTAAAAAAATTACAAAGTCAATTGATGAAAGAAAAATATGAAATTTTAGTTTTCTTAAATTTGCATAGAGATGAGAAAGGAATATTGACTGGTTTTCAGAAAAATGGAGACCCTCTTATTTTAGATGAATTTATGAAAGAAGAGCAAGAAAGATAATTTTAGACATATATATTATCAAGAAGGTAATGTATATGTCTAAAAAAGAAATTTTAAAGTTCCAAATATTTAGCATTATATTTGTTAGTATTGTAGGAACTTTATTGCATTTAAAAACTAATAAGTTTAGACTCCTTTTATTAATGTTTTAGATTAGTAAGTGCAATTATTTTGTTGCATATCTAAGCAATTTCCGTCGTTCATATAGAATTTTTTCTCTGCAAGTTTATCTTGAACACCTCTTAAAGCCTCACCAAATCTTTGGAAGTGAACAACTTCTCTTTCACGTAAGAATCGAAGAGGGTCTACTACATCTGGATTATCTCTACATAAATCTATTAATTTTTCATAAGTGGCACGTGCCTTTTGCTCAGCAGCTAAGTCCTCTTGAAGATTTGCAATAGCATCTCCTTTACAAGCTAAACAATTTGCATCAAATGGTACTCCAGCAGCTGATTGTGGATATACATCTACACCATGATCTGTATAATATGCACTTAGACCTGCAGTTTCAATTTCTTCAATTGATGCATTTTTTGTTAATTGATGAACAATAGTGCCAACCATTTCTAGGTGAGCTAATTCTTCTGTACCAATATCATTTAAAATAGCTTTAGCTTTTTGATCTGGCATACCGAATCTTTGAGATAAATATCTAAGAGAGGCAGCAAGTTCGCCGTCTGGACCACCATATTGGCTAATAATAACTTTTGCAAGACGTGGGTCTGAGCATTTAATATTAATTGGATATTCTAAAACTTTATTATAAGTCCACATTTAAACAATTCCTCCTTCCCAAGGCCATGGTTCTTCAAGCCATCTCCATTTATTGCAAGGAAATTGGATTGTTAAAGGACCATAAACTTTTTGGTATTTGTCAGTTAATTCTCTATACTCTTTACAATATTTTCTGTGTAGGCAAAGAGCTCTTTCGTCATCTGGATGAGTGTCTAAATAAAGACCTAATTCAATTATAGCAAAATTTAAGCATTTGATATTTTGCAACATTTCTTTTTGAGTTGGTCTACAGTCATCATTAAAAGACATATTTATAGTGTTTGTTGACATTGTATGCATAGAATTCATATTGTTCATACAATTGCAGTTTCTATTTGTATCATTCATCATTATTTATTACACCCCTCTCCGATAGTATTTGTTGCTTCTAAGAATTCGTTAACTCTCATAGATTGGCAAGGCATATAAGGACTTACTAATTCAGGGAAGATGGTTCCCATTTTTAAACCAACACAAGGTTTAAAGGTTTTATCCATGTATTGCCAAGGAACGTAACTTTGAGCTAACATAGGGTTTTCTGGGAATACACTCATTTCGTATTCTTCATCAAATCCACATTCACATTCGTCTGCAACATTCATTTCATAATTACAAGGACAAACATCATTACATTTGTCTTCTAGCATGTTATTTGCTGTATTGCAACATGCATTATTATTCATGCAACGGCATTTTTGGTATCTACGCGTAAACATATTAATCCTCCTTTTCTTGATTGTATATTACATAATATGACAAAAATGAAAAATTGTTAAAATTTTTTTGGAAAAGTATTGACAATTGAAAATAAATAGGGTATACTAAGAACTGCGTTGAGCAATAAAAAAATATCACATGCTCCTATAGCTCAGTTGGTTAGAGCAACCGGCTCATAACCGGTAGGTCCTAGGTTCAAGTCCTAGTGGGAGCACCATTTTTTTTATTACATAAGTAATAAAAAATTTGGACAGGTGGCCGAGTGGCTAAAGGCGGCAGACTGTAAATCTGTTCTCATACGAGTACGAAGGTTCGAATCCTTCCCTGTCCACCATATCAAATCTTAGGGTTATAAATCCTAGGATTTTTTTGTATGTGCTAAAAGTAATAGTGACTAGAGCTTAAATAAAAAATATTTACAAATTAGCACTCTGCTATTGACATTGCTAAAACAAAATGATATAATAATAAATGTCAAAAGAGATATAATAAAAGAAAAAAGGCCGGGACGTAAGTTTTCGGTCTAAAAATGTATGAAAAATGCACCGCAGAGAACCGGTCCCAAACGTGCAAAAACGAAAAATGCACCGTTAAGAACCGGTCCCAACGGTGCAAAAAAGGAGGGAAATAGTATGAATATTCAAAAATTTACTCAGAAATCATTAGAAGCAATACAAAGTGCGCAAACATTAGCAGCAGAAAATCAAAATGCACAAGTAGAGCAAGAGCATTTATTATTAGCATTATTAGAACAAGATAATAGTTTAATAAAAGAACTATTGAAAAAAATTAGCACGACAGAAGGACTAGAAGAAGAACTAAGAAATACAATTAGTAGTATGCCTAGAGTTACAGGAGGAGCAACGCAAAGTGATAGTATTTATGTATCACAAGACGTTAATAAAACTTTGGCTGATGCAGAAAACATTGCTAAAAAAATGAAAGATGAATATGTTTCAGTTGAGCATATTATGATTGGAATTTTCGACAATGCAAATAGTAAAATCAAAGATTTATTACGAAGATATAGCATTACTAAAAATGAGTTTTTAAAAGCTTTATCAGAAGTTAGAGGGAATACAAGAGTTACCTCTGATAATCCAGAAGACACATATGATGTACTTAAAAAATATGGCCAAGATTTAACTCAATTAGCAAGAGAACAAAAATTAGACCCAGTAATAGGTAGAGACTCAGAAATTAGAAATGTTATTAGAATCTTATCAAGAAAAACAAAAAATAATCCATGTTTAATTGGTGAACCAGGTGTTGGTAAAACAGCTATTGCAGAAGGATTAGCATTAAGAATTGTAAGAGGAGATGTGCCAGAAGGATTAAAAGAGTGTACTATATTTTCACTTGATATGGGTCTATTAATAGCAGGGGCTAAATATAGAGGAGAATTCGAAGAAAGACTAAAAGCAGTATTACAAGAAGTAAAAAAGAGTGAAGGTCAAATAATCTTATTTATTGATGAAATTCACACAATTGTAGGAGCTGGAAAAACAGATGGTGCAATGGATGCAGGAAACTTATTAAAACCAATGCTAGCAAGAGGAGAATTACATTGTATTGGTGCAACAACATTAAATGAATACAGACAATATATTGAAAAAGACCAAGCACTAGAAAGACGTTTCCAACCAGTAATGGTAGATGAACCTTCAGTAGAAGATACAATTTCAATCTTAAGAGGATTAAAAGAAAGATATGAAGTATATCATGGTGTAAAAATATCAGACAATGCATTAATTGCGGCAGCTACATTATCACATAGATATATTTCAGATAGATTTTTGCCAGATAAAGCAATAGACTTAGTTGATGAAGCATGTGCAATGATAAAAACAGAAATGGAGTCAATGCCAACAGAACTTGATGAAGTGTCTAGAAAGATTATGCAATTAGAAATTGAAGAAACTGCATTAAGTAAAGAAAAAGACGAAATTTCAAAACAACGTTTAGCAGATATTCAAAAAGAAAAAGCAGAATTAAAAACTAAATTTGATGCGATGAAAGCAAAATGGGAAAATGAGAAAACAGCCATTGGTAAAGTTCAAAAATTGCGTGAAGAAATTGAGCAAACAAATGCACAAATAGAACAAGCAGAAAGAAATTATGACTTAAACAAAGTTGCAGAATTAAGATATGGCAAACTACCAGAATTGCAAAAAGAACTACAAAAAGAGGAAGAAATTTCAGAAAAAAGCAAAGAAGATGGATTATTAAGAAATAAAGTAACAGACGAAGAAATTGCAAAAATTATATCAAGATGGACAGGAATACCTGTTACTAAACTAATGGAAGGAGAAAGAGAAAAAATCCTAAACTTAGACAAAATTCTTCATAAGAGGGTAATAGGTCAAGATGAGGCAGTTGAAAAGGTTTCAGAGGCAATTATGCGTTCAAGAGCAGGCATAGGAGATCCACGTAGACCAATAGGTTCATTTATGTTCTTAGGTCCAACAGGTGTTGGTAAAACAGAACTTGCAAAGTCACTTGCTGAAGCATTATTTGATGATGAACACAATATGGTAAGAATAGATATGTCTGAATATATGGAAAAATATTCAGTATCAAGATTAATTGGTGCACCTCCAGGATATGTAGGATATGATGAAGGTGGACAATTAACAGAAGCAGTTAGAAGAAGACCATATTCAGTTGTATTATTTGATGAGATTGAAAAGGCACATCCAGATGTATTTAATGTATTGTTACAAGTCTTAGATGATGGACGTATTACAGACTCACAAGGCAGAACTGTAGATTTTAAAAATACAATTATAATATTAACATCAAACTTAGGCTCTGAATATATTTTAGAAGGAATTCAGGAAAATGGAGAGATTTCAGAAGAGGCTAAAAATAAAGTAGAGGAATTATTAAAGAGAAGCTTTAGACCAGAATTTTTAAATAGACTAGACGAAATAGTATTTTATAAACCACTTCGTAAAACAGAAATATCAAAAATATTAGAACTTCTAATTAAAGATTTGGAAAGAAGACTTGAAGATAAACACATCAAACTTGAATTAACTCAAACTGCTAAAGATTATTTAATAGACAATGGATATGATGAAGTTTATGGTGCAAGACCTTTAAAGAGATTTGTGCAGAAAAAGCTTGAAACTTTAATAGCTAAAAAGATTTTAGCACAAGAAATTTTACCTAATACTACAGTAAAAATTGATAGTAATCAAGATGGATTATTCATAAGTCGTTTGTAAAATGTGAAAAAAATCACGAAAGTCGTTTGACTTTTGTGATTTTTTTTCGTTTTATATATTAAGCTTCAGCTTTTTTAGTTGACTTTTTATTTTTAATAACATCAACTATACAAGTAATAGCTAAAGTAACAACTGTAATACCAACTAAAATACCTAAATATTGACCTTTGAAATTTGTAGCAGTTGGAACTAAAATTTCTCTAAATAATTTGATTGAGTATGTCATAGGTAAGTATGATGTAAGACCTTGGAATCCTTTATCAATTGTTTCGATAGGGAATGTACCACCAGAAGCTGCTAATTGTAATACTAAAACAATCAATGCTAAGAATTTACCAATATCTCCGAAATTTCTAATTAAGAATTGTATAATACTTACAAAAGTAATACCAACTAAAATACTTGCGGTGTAATATAATGCATTGTTTTGGATGTCAAAACCTAAACCTAATTTTAAAAGTATAGCTACAATTAGACCTTGTAAAGCACCAAGTCCAATGTATGCAATATTTTGTAATATTTTATTTTTATAATCATGGTCTAATATTTTAAATCTATGTTTTTGATCATAATATAGAACAACATAAGCCATTAAAGCACCAACCCATAAACCAATACATAAGAATAATGGGGTAAAGGCAATACCATAAGAATTTACTTCACCATAAGCTTCTGTTTTAAATTCAACAGGTTTAGCTCCAAAATCTTCGATTCCGTTTAATGATTTTAATTGTTCTTTAGTATTAGCAAGGCCTTCATCAATAGAAGTCTTGAATGTTTGAACACCTTCAACTAATTTGTTACTTCCATCATAAGCAGAAGCAGTTCCAGCATTTAATGTAGTTAAAGCATTATCAATTGTTTTAGAACTTGAATTTAAAGTTGCTAATCCATTTGTTAATGTAGAACTTCCTGCTGTTAATTGAACTGTACCATTAGATAAAGTTACAATACCTTGATTTAATGAGGCAGTACCTTGTTTTACTTGAGTTAGAGCTGATTTCAAGCTTTGAACACCAGTTGTTAATTCACCTAAATCTTGAGTTCCAGCTGCTAATTTTTGAGTTCCAGCAAATAAATCGTTTGCACCTGTTGTTAAGTTTTGTCCTCCAATAGTTAATTGTTGGAAGCCATCTAAGTTACCTTTTTCAGGGTCTTGAGCTAATATTTGTTTTGCACTAGTACCTAAGTATTGTAATGTCGCATCAGGACTTTCAGAATAAAGTGAAATTGCTTGTAAAAGAGGTTTTACATTAGAATTTAAATATTCTACTTTTCCAACATATTTTGTAATACCATCATTTAAATTAGCTGCACCAGTATTTAAATCATTTACACCACTGGCTAGTGAGGCAATTCCTGAATTACTTTGAGATGATAGTTCGTCAACACCAGCATTTATTTGAGATATAGCAGTATCTAATGATTGGCCACCATTTTTTAATGTATCAACACCACTAGAAACTTGAGCTAATCCATTTTCTAAATTTTGGCTTCCTGTGTAAGCTGATTCAACACCATTGTCAAATTCTTTATAACTGCTACTTAATTGGTTTGTACCATCATTAAGTTGTTTAATTCCATCATTTAAACTTTGAGAACCGTCTAAAATTGAACTAGCACCATCACTTATTGTTTGTAAACTATCAGGAACTTCGTTTAATTTATCTGATAGATTTGCAATGATTTCTCTGTCAACTTTTGATTGTAAATTTAATTCGATAGTTTTTACCGCACTATTTATAATTTGAGTTGCTAAATAGTTTGTTGCTTGGTTTGGTCTGTATGTTATTTGAGCAACTTGTTTGTCAGCAGATGAGCCACTTTCTAAACATGTTGTGAAATTTTCTGGAATTTCAATTGTGGCATAATAATCGCCTTTTTCCATTCCATCATTTGCATCTTCTTTGCTTACTTCGCAAATATTAAATGTTGCACTGTCTTTTAGACTTTGCACAAATTCGTTTCCTTGATTTTTGTCATCTTTTCCACTATCTAAGTTAACTACTGCTATTTTCATATCACTTAAAGTTCCATATGGATTCCAATAAGATTTTAAATAGAAAAAGCTATAGATAATAGGAATTAATAGAACTACAGCAAAAATCAAAATTTTTAAGATTTTTTCTTTTTTCATAATAAAAATCATTCCTTTCTTAATCCTTTTTTAATAATTTCTGAAATACTATTTGCTATCATTTGTTCATCCATTGTTTTATCTTTATCAGTCCATTCAATGATTAAAGCCATATACATTTTATAAACTAAAAATGCAGTAACATCTAAGTCAGTGAATTCGATAAAACCTTTTTCTTTTGCTTTTTGAAGTTTACTTTTGATGTAATTTTGAATTTGCGTGTCAATCAATTCTAGATTTTTTATAATGATAGGGTTTTTTAACCATTCAGCTTCTTTGGATATGATATTTAAAAAATCTTTTTCTTTTCGATATTTTAATAATTTACAAGTTGCTTCATTTACAGTACTGAAAAAGTCCATGTTTTTACTTTCAACTTCTTCTACTATTGCTTTCATATTTTGAATTTCTTCTTGTATAAAGTACTCAAGTAAAGCTTCTTTGCTATCAAAATATCGGTAAATTGTTTTTTTAGTAACTCCAGATTCTCGTGCAATTTCATCCATAGATACTTTTTTAAAACCGAATTTATGGAATAGTTCTCTTGCAACTTCTATAATTTGTTCTTCTTTCAAAATTAACACCTCCATATACTAATATACTATTCTAGTTATTTAGTATACCATGAACGGAAATATTTGTCAAGAACTTTGAATAATTTTTTATAAATATTATAATTCATTTATGATAATGTCTTAATATATCATTTAGGAAAATGTCTTAATCTAAAATTTATGATATAAGTAAA
>CAKPLQ010000009.1 GCA_934167685.1 uncultured Clostridia bacterium
TTTTAAATAAGCTTTTAAAAGACGAGGAGGAAAATTAATATGGCAAAATGTATAATTTCAGAAGGAAAAACAACAGCTGAAGCAATAGAAAAAGGACTAAAAGAGATTGGTTTGCCAAAAGAATTGGTTGATATCAAGGTAATTGAGGAAAACAAAAAAAGTTTTTTTGATATATTAGCTCCTAAAGTAGTAAAAGTGGAATTAAAAGAAAAAGAAGCTAAAAAACCAGAAGAATTTGAGATTGAAACAACAGAGCAAGAGCTAGAAGATGCGAAAACAAAATTAAATGCGTTTTTAGCTGAATTTGTTGAAAAACTTAATAATGGAACAGCATATAAGATAGAAATTAAAGAAAAATGTTTATATATAACTATTAGTGGAGATAATGTTGGAAACCTTATAGGATATAGGGGAGAGGCGTTATATGCATTAGAAAGTATATTAAAAGTAATTGCCAATCAAAAATCAGAAAATAGGGTAATTGTTAGATTAGATATCGAAGGATATAAAGAAAAGAGAGTAAAAACATTAGAAGAATTAGCTGAAAGAAAGGCGAAAATTGTAGAAAAAACAGGAAAAATAATTACTTTAGAGCCAATGAAGGCTTATGAAAGAAAAATTATTCATAGTTTTTTACAAGAAAATCCTAATGTAGAGACAAGAAGTATAGGGCAAGAGCCAAAAAGAAGAATTGTAATTTCAAAAAAATAATAATAAAAATCGGAAGTCAAAGTTCAGATTTTAATCATGCAGAAGATGAATGCATATGGTTAAACTAACTTTGACTTTTTAATTTATAAGGAGGTAAAAAAATGAGTACAATAGCTTCTATATCTACAGCGCCAGGAATTGGCGGAATAGGTATAATAAGAATGAGCGGAGAAAAATCATTTGAAATATTGGAAAAAATATTCAAACCAAAAACAGAACAAAAAATAGATTATATTAAAGGATATACTATAAAATATGGGCATATTGTAGAAAATGAAGAGATTATTGATGAAGTTTTAGTGTCATATTTTAAGGCTCCTAGAAGTTATACAACAGAAAATATGTGTGAAATTAATTCACATGGTGGAAATATAATAGTGAAAAAAATATTAGAAATGTGTCTGAAAAATGGCGCAGAGCTAGCGGAACCAGGGGAATTCACCAAAAGAGCATTTTTAAATGGAAGAATAGATTTGGCACAAGCTGAATCTGTAATAGATGTTATAAATGCAAAATCAGATAAAGAAGCTAAAAGTGGAATAAAACAACTAGAAGGCTATTTATCAAGCGAAATTAAGGAAATTAAGCAAGAAATATTGAATGTCTTAGTAAATATTGAAGTAACAATTGATTATCCAGAATATGATACTCCAGAAGTTCAAGAAAATGAAATTAAAGAAATGCTTGACAGTGTAGGGAATAGGCTAGAAAAGCTAGAAAAATCATTTGATAATGGAAAAATAATAAAAGACGGAATAAAAACAGCAATTATAGGTAAGCCTAATGCAGGCAAATCTTCACTTTTAAATGCTATTTTAAAGGAAGATAGAGCTATTGTAACAGATATTGCAGGAACTACAAGAGATACAATAGAAGAATTTGTTACAATTAATGGAATACCGCTAAATTTAGTAGATACAGCAGGAATAAGAGAAGCTTCTGATGAAGTTGAAAAAATAGGTGTGGAAAAATCAATTAAGCAAGCAAAAGATGCAGACTTAATTATAGCAATCTTTGATAGTTCTAGGGATTTAACTGATGAGGACTTAGAAATACTTGAATTAATTAAAAATAAAAAATCTATTATTTTATTAAATAAATCAGATTTAAATGCTAAAATTAATGAAAATGACAGCAGATTTACGGATATAACAGATAATATAATAAAAATATCAGCGTTAAATAAGACAGGAATAGATTTATTATATGAAAAAATTTCAAATATGTTTAATTTGAATGAAATTAATTTAGATAATGATATATTAATTACAAATATTCGTCATAAAAATATAATTTCTAAATCTTTGGACAATGTAAAAAAATCAAAAGAAGCATTAGAAATGAATTTACCAATCGATATTATAACAATTTATATAAAAAATATTTTAGAAGATTTAGGAGAGATTACAGGTGAAGTTGTAACTGAAGATATAATAAATGAAATTTTTTCAAAATTTTGTTTAGGAAAATAAAAAAACAAAGCACGAAAATCAAAAATAAAACGATTTAAAATAAAAAATGTATAACTTGTCACGAAAAAGACTAAAATCGAAATATAAAGAAAATAAAAAGAATTAGAACTAATTTAGAATATAATGTAAAATGAAAAAATGAAGGGAGAAATAAAATGAGTTACTATGCAGGTGAATATGATATAGTAGTAATTGGTGCAGGGCATGCTGGATGCGAAGCAGCGCTTGCTGCAGCAAGACTTGGGATGAAAACAGCAATCTTTTCTTTAAGTTTAGAAGCTGTAGCAAATATGCCATGCAATCCACATATAGGTGGAAGTTCTAAAGGACATTTAGTAAGAGAAATTGACGCACTTGGTGGAGAAATGGGCAAAAACATAGATAAAACAATGATTCAAATAAAAATGTTAAATACTTCAAAAGGCCCGGCAGTCCACTCTTTGAGGGCTCAAGCAGATAGAAAAAGATACCAAATGGAAATGAAACATACATTGGAAAAACAAGAAAATTTAGATTTAAAACAAGCAGAAATTGTTAACATAACTTTAAACGATAATAATAAGGTAAAGTCTATAGAAACAGATGTGGGAGCAATATATAATGTAAAATCAATAATTGTTGCGACTGGAACATATTTAAAAGGAAAAATTTTCATAGGAGATTTTTCAAAAGAAAGTGGACCAGATGGCGTGTTTCCAGCAAATAAACTATCTGAATGTTTAAAAAAATTAGGTGTAAATTTAATAAGATTTAAAACAGGAACTCCAGCAAGAATAAATAAAAAGAGTATAGATTTTTCAAAAATGGAAGTTCAAAAAGGTGATGAAGGAATAATACCTTTCTCATTTGAAGATAAAATGAAAGAATTTAATCAGGTAGATTGTTATTTAACATATACAAATGCTGAAACACACAGAATAATAAGAGAAAACTTACATAGGTCACCATTATATGGCGGTGAAATATCAGGGACAGGGCCAAGATATTGTCCATCAATAGAAGATAAAGTTGTAAGATTTGCAGATAAAGAAAGACATCAAGTTTTCGTGGAACCAATAGGAATTGATACAGATGAAATGTATATTCAAGGAATGAGTTCATCATTGCCAGAAGATGTGCAAATAGCGATGTATAGGACTATTCCGGGATTGGAACATTGTGAATTTACACGTCCAGCATATGCGATAGAATATGATTGTATAGACCCAGCAGACTTAAAATTATCATTAGAATACAAGAAAATAGATGGATTATTTTTCGCTGGACAAACAAATGGAACATCAGGATATGAAGAAGCTGCTTGTCAAGGTTTAATTGCAGGAATAAATGCTTCACAAAAAATCAAAGGTAAAGAACCATTAATTTTGGACAGAACAGAGGCTTATATAGGAGTTTTAATTGATGATATTGTTACAAAAGGAACTAATGAACCATATAGAATGATGACCTCTAGAGCAGAATATAGGCTACTTCTACGTCAAGATAATGCAGATTTGCGTTTGACAGAAAAAGGACATGAAATTGGATTGATTTCTGATGAAAGATATAATAAATTTTTAGAAAAAAAGAAGGAAATTGAAGCTGAAAAGAAAAGACTAGAAGAAACAGTGGTTAGACCAACAAAAGAAGTTAATGAATTCTTAAAAAAGCAAGGAACATCAGAGCTTACAACAGGTTCAAAACTTTCAGAATTACTAAAAAGAGCTGAAATTACATATGCTTCTCTTGAAGCAATTGATGAAAATAGACCAAAATTAAGAGAACAAGTAAGAGAAGAAGTTGAAATTCAGGTAAAATATGATGGATATATAAAAATGCAAGAAGCACAAGTAGAAAAATTCAAGAAAATGGAGAAAAAATTACTTCCAGAAGATATAAATTATGAAGAAATAAAGGGAATAAGCTTAGAAGCTAGGCAAAAACTAAATAAACATAAGCCACATTCAATTGGACAAGCTTCAAGAATTTCTGGAGTTTCTCCAGCAGATATATCAGTTTTACTTGTATATTTACAAACAAAGAGATAGGAGAATTATGATATGGAGCATAGTACATTTAACGAGGAGCTACTAGAAAAAGCTAGTGTTCTGGGTGTTCGTTTTTCTGTGGAGCAGATGGAACAATTTTATAAATACATGAATTTATTAATAGAATGGAATGAAAAAATGAATTTAACTGCTATAATTGAACCAAGTGAAATTATTTTAAAACATTTTATAGATTCTATTACTATTTTAAAAGATATAAAAGATGGTTCAACAGTAGTTGATGTAGGAACAGGTGCAGGATTTCCTGGAATACCATTAAGTATAATGAATCCAACATTAAAAATAACACTTGTAGATTCTTTAAATAAAAGATTAATATTTTTACAAGAAGTTATTAAAGAATTAAATTTAAAAAATGTAGAACTTATTCATGCACGAGCAGAAGAATTTGGAAGAAATAAAAAATATAGAGAAAAATTTGATATTGCAACATCAAGAGCAGTTGCAAATTTAGCAACATTATCAGAATATTTATTACCATTAGTTAAAATTAATGGACAAGCAATAAGTATGAAAGCAGGAAATGCTTCACAAGAAATTGAAAAAGCGCAAAAAGCAATAAAAACTTTAGGTGGACACATAAACAGAATAGATGAATTTTATTTACCACAAACTGATATTGCTAGAACAATAATTATTATAGATAAAATAAAAGAAACATCAAACCAATATCCTAGAAAAGCAGGAACTCCTTCGAAGGAACCAATAAAATAAAAATACTCCACAGAAAATGTGGAGCATTTTTTTGAAAAAATGCAAAAAAAGCATTGACTTATTTTTAAATATTATATATTATATTAATGTCAAAAGAAAAGATTTATGTCTGGAAGGAAGGGATGACGTAAAATGGGAAAAGTAATAGCAGTAGCAAATCAAAAAGGTGGTGTAGGAAAAACTACAACAACAGTAAATTTAAGTACTTTATTAGCCAAAAAAGGTAAAAAAGTATTATTAATAGATACAGACCCTCAAGGTAATGCTACAAGTGGCTTAGGAGTGACGAAGGAACTAGAGTTATCAGTATATGATGTATTAGTAGGAGACACAACTTTTGCTGAAACAATAGAAGATACAGCTATAAAAAACCTAAAAATTTGTCCATCAAACATTAGTTTGGCAGGAGCTGAAGTACAGCTTGTATCAATGATGTCAAGAGAGCAAAGATTAAAAGTAAAATTAGATGAAATAAAAGACCAGTATGATTATATTTTGATTGATTGTCCACCATCATTAGGGTTAATTACGTTAAATGCATTTACAGCTTCTGATAGTGTATTAATTCCGGTACAATGTGAATACTTTGCGCTAGAAGGATTAGGACAACTATTAAATACAGTAAATTTAGTAAAAAAACACTTAAATAAAAGCCTAGAAATAGAAGGGGCATTATTAACAATGTATGATGCTAGAACAAATCTTTCTAATCAAGTAGTAAAAGAAGTAAAAAAATACTTTGAAGGAAAAGTGTATAAAACAGTAATTCCAAGAAATGTAAGATTAAGTGAAGCACCAAGCTATGGTATGCCAATTTCGCTTTATGATGCAAGGTCAAAAGGTGCAAAAGCATATGAAAAATTAGCAAAAGAGTTTTTAAAAAATAATGCTCAATCAAAATAAATAAATAAAATAGATTAGGGGGAAATAGATATGGCAAAAGCAAAAATGACAGGATTAGGAAAAGGCTTGGACGTATTATTTGGTGGTTCTCCGCTAGAATTACAACAAAATGAAGCAGATGTTCAAGCAGAAGAAATAGGAGATAGTGATAACCTAAAAACATTAAAAATAATGGAAGTTGAACCAAATAGAGAACAGCCAAGAAAAAATTTCAACCAAGATGCTTTAGAGGAATTATCAGAGTCAATAAAAGAATATGGAGTAATACAACCAATTGTAGTATCAAAAGAAGATGGATATTATGCAATTATTGCTGGAGAAAGAAGATGGAGAGCAGCTAAACTTGCGGGATTAACCGAAATACCAGCAATAATAAGAGATTCGGACGAACAAACTAATAGAGAAATCTCTTTAATAGAAAATATCCAAAGAGAAGATTTAAATCCATATGAAAAGGCACTAGGAATAAGAAGTTTAATGGATAAATATGGAATGACACAAGAAGAAGTTTCTAAAAAGATTGGAAAAAGCAGAAGTAGTGTATCTAATACAGTTAGAGTACTATATTTAGCTCCAGATGTATTGGAATTAGTAAAACAGGGTAAACTTACAGAAGGACATTGCAAGGCTCTTGCTGGAATAAGTGACCCACAACGTCAATATGATGCTGCAATAAGAATGATAGAAAAAGGGGAATCTGTAAGACAAGCTGAAAGCAAAAACAGAATAACCAAAAAAGAGAAAAAGTTAGACCCTAAATATAAATATTTATATGAGGATATTGAAGATAGATTTCAAGGCTTTTTTGGAACAAAAGTAAAATTAGACCAAGGTAAAAGAAAGGGAAGAATCATTATAGAATATCACAATAATGAGGATTTAGAGAGAATGTTAAACTTACTTAAAGAAAATTGAAAATAAATCGGAAAAAGTATTGACAAGCGACAGTAAAATGTGCTAATATAAATACTGTCGCTGGACATTTGTCTATAGATATGGAGAGGTGGTCGAGTTGGTTTATGGCACCAGTCTTGAAAATTGGCGTGCGTTTGTAGCGTACCGTGGGTTCGAATCCCACCCTCTCCGCCAAAGATAGAAAGGCATATCATTACTAAATGATATGTTTTTCGTATTAATTGTTTGACAACCAATATTTGGAGATGTACCCAAGTGGTGAAGGGGACTGTTTGCTAAACAGTTAGGTCGGTAACACGGCGCGGAGGTTCGAACCCTCTCATCTCCGCCAATAAAAAAGGTATAGAGATTTTTTGAATCTTTATATCTTTTTTTGTGTTTATTTTAATGTCTAAAAAATGACAAAAATAGTCAAAAAACTTGAAAAAGAATTCTTGTTGTTTTATAATTAAATAGAGAGAGTATATTTTTTTAAGGGAGGACTAAAGATGCACAATTTAATGAGATTTTGGTATCAAAACAAGAATCAAATTATAAAGGTAGGAGCAATTGTAATTTTTGTGTTTCTAATTATTCAAGTAGTGAATTTGTTTGTAAAAAGAAACAATGAAAAAAAATTTGAAAATGTAATGAATGGAACTAATATAAATGCAAATAATACAAGCTCAACAGAGAATAACACAGTAATTTCAGATAAATCAGCTATTACAGGCCAAAATGTTTCTAGCAAGCAATTAAGTACTGACACAAACACAATTAATAACTTTATTAATTATTGCAATCAGAAAGATTTAGAAAAAGCATATAGCATGCTTACAGAAGATTGCAGATCACAGATATATACTACTTTAGATACATTTACAAAAGCATATTATAATGATGTTTTTAATGGACAAAAAAAGACATGCACTATTGAAAATTGGTTTGGAAACACATATAAAGTAAATATATATGATGATATGTTGGCAACAGGGAAAGAAACAAAATATTCTAAACAAGATTATATAACAATAGAAACAGAAAATGGCGAAAATAAATTAAATATTAATAATTATATAGGCCATAAAGACATAAATAAAACGACTACAAATGATAATATTACTGTGCAAGTGGAAAGTAGAGATACTTATAAAGAATATGAAGAATACACAATAAAGGTAAGAAATGATAAGGATAAAACTATACAACTAGATACTATACAGAGCCCAAAAACATTATATTTGGAAGACGAAAAAGGTGTAAAATACAATTATTATAGCAATGAATTGACTGATTCAATGTTAACCATTGAGGCAGGCCATTCAAAAGAAATGACGATTAAATTTTATAGTACCTATACATCTTCTAAAAAAATAAGAAGAATTGTTTTTTCTAATTTAAAAGTTATAGATGGATATAGAATAGAAACAGTGCAATTTTCAGCAAATGTATAATATTTGAACAAGAAACGAGGTGATTAAATGCAAGAAGGCTGGAATAATGTAAAAAGAATTTTAAAAAAAGCTGGAAAGAGATTTCTTATAATTTTGTTACCACTTATATTAATAGTCGTAATATTAGCATCAGCAGTTTATTTTATTACTATAGATGATGGAACTTATAAAGATAATGACTGGAGCAGCACTAATTATGGGGCGTCTCAATTTATTAATGATATTACTATTAGTGATAATAAAATTGCTAATAATACTTCAGTTCAAGAAATATGGGATAAAATGATTAAAAGTGGATGTAGAGTAGATAAATACCTATCTACACCAGAGGAATTAGCAAAATTAATGATGGCGGAAATTGTTACTAAGTTTCCAGATATTAGAGCCAACCCGGATGCCCCTATTGATTGGTCAAGCGTGGATTGGTCTAAAATTGTTAATAATAAGGCTGAGTTACAGGGAATCATAAAATTTAAAAGGTCTGATGAAAATAATAAAGTAACAACAATGAAATATGCATCTGAAGAGGAATTCTATGGATATATAGAAGAATATAATAGTTCTGGAAGTGAAAAAGCTAAAAATAATGCTTTGACGCATTTTACATTAAAAAAAGTAACTTCTTCTAGTGATTTGAGCGGATCTAGTTCAGGAATTAATTATACAGGACCGTATTTATGCTGGCCAGTAGATAGTACGAATATTACATCACATTATGGAGGCAGAAATGCTCCAACGGCAGGAGCATCAACACAACATAAAGGAACTGATATAGGAGCTCCTGAAGGAGCAGATGTATATGCCGCTGAAACTGGTAAAGTTGTTAGAGTAGAGTATAATAGTGCAAGGGGAAATTATATAGATGTAGACCACGGAAATGGATATAAAACAAGATATCAACATTTGTCAGCAACTAAAGTTAATGTTGGAGATATGGTAAAAAAAGGACAAGTAATAGGAGCCGTAGGTAGTACAGGTATTTCTACGGGACCACATTTACATTTTGAGGTATTATATAATGATGAAAATTTAGGACCAGAAGATTTTAAATATCAAAATGGAATGGGAGATGGAACTGGAGGATTTGGTTCTGCATATGATACAGAGAATACAAGTAATACGGCTGCGTCTAATTCTACTACGCAAACAGGAAAAAAGAATAATACATCAACTACTACCAAGAAAACAGGAACTGCTAGTGTAAAACAAGTTGAAGGTGATGGATATTCACAAGAATATACATCATCAGCTGGAATTACATATAAAGAGTATAGACAGAATAGTGGGTCATATCAAGAACATAGTTATTGGTCAGGAAATATAAGATCAGATGGATGCGGACCTACAGCATTATCTATAATAGCAAGTGGTTTAACTAATGAGGAGTATACTCCTAAAAATATAGCGGATATGATGACTAATAAATATTCATACGATATGTATACGAGTTATGATAGATTAAAAGAAATAGCAGAAGATATAGGATTAAAAGCAGAGACTATAGAAGCTCCAACTAAAGAGCAAGTAGAGAATAGTTTAAAAAACGGAAAAGTTATTATAATGTCTACACATAATAGATTGTTTACAAGTGGAAATCATTTTATAGCATTGTTAGATATAGATACGGAAGGAAATGTATATGTAAGTAATCCAAATAAAAATACGACGACAGGTTGGCAAAGCCTTGACTCAGTAATGGGTGGAAGAGATAATATAGTAGTAATAGATGCAGGAAAACCAAGTGTAGCTAATAATGCATCAACAAGTAAAACATCAACATATGTTGCAATGGTTGCGACATGGAGTGATAGCAAAACGATATTACAAACAAATGACAGTAAAGTTACTTCTGATTATTCATTAGGAAAAAACGGAGGAGTAATATCTACTAGTTATCATATGAGTGCTACGCCTGTGGATTATCAAGCAATGACAAATCAATATTCAATGCCATTTGATTTATTATGGGCATTCTTGGTAGTGGGAGAGAATAAAAACTTTGCTTTTGATGTTGCTGATTTAATGTATAATAGTGATTTCCAAATAACTATATATGATAATCTAAAAATAGATACACAAGTTGATACTTGGGATTACACATTAACGAGAAAAGCAGAAGTAAATGCAAGAGCTAGAAGTACGTACTCAATATATAAATCAGAAAATGATAGTACTAATTTAAATTCGGGAACTGGAGTGGCAGAGGGGTACCATGTGCACGACCCATATAAAGATAATGAGAAATATCAAACAATAAAAACAGTTATTGATAGAACAAATACAGTAAATTGTATATTAACGAGAGCAAATACATGGGTTGTGGATTATAAAAATGAATATACGTATGTAGAACCTAAAACAACTAGTCAATCACCGGAAACTAATACTATTAAAGATGAAGAATGGGGAGACCCTGTTAGTACGGATACAAGCGGTTTTTCATGTGAACCGTGTGATGAAATTCAAGCTTTAAAGCAAGAGGCAGCAAGTAAAGCAAAGGCGAATGTTAATACTTCGAATTCTACATCTTCTGGAATTTCAGGGGGGACTCCAGTAGGCATAGCAAGTACACCTTCGGTAGAATATACTTCAGTTAAAGTTTATCAAAGATATATAAATATAACTGACACATATAACCGTACTATAGAAGATAAGAAATATATAGCAGGAACACCACAAACGGATGAAAAAACAGACCCTAAAGCAGCAGAACCAAATTTCGTGACGATATTTTTAAAACCTAAATATTCGGCCAATAAAAATAATATTATATCTGCAGTAAGTTGGTTATTTGAAATTATAGAAACAAATGAAAGTACGGCCAATTTATTAGATTTAGTAAAATATATATTACAAAAAGCAACTGGAAGTAATTTTGGAATTAAAGATGATTTTATAACAATATGGAATAACACCAAAAAAATTACAGTAGTAAATGCAGATGGAGACATACCTGTGCATACTCCAGTAACAACTAAAGAACAATTTATTCAAGCTATGAGTGAATTTGCAGCAAGTGGTAAAATGGGAGAAACACAACAAGCTGCTTTTGAAAAACATTTTCTAAGTAGAAGTGCAGAAATATATGATTTGGGCTTAAAATATAATATTAATCCTGAGCTTGTAGTAGTTATAGCAAGGCATGAACAATCATTCCAAGATGTAACGCGAGACCATTCTGAATCAAACTTCTGGGGATTAGCAGTTTATAATGGAATGAATGTTGCGGGTTCATATGGTAATTTTGAAGGTGGAGTTAAAGCATTTGCAAAAGCGTGGGCAAGCTATGATGTTGGAGGTAGTTTGGAAGATTTAGTTTTAGAGAGATACAATCAATTCAATGCTGTAAACCCTGCTGCAGCCGGTTTACCTGGAACTTTTAAGGGAGGCTTATCGGTTTATACTTGGGGAGGAAAATCAAGTATGGCAGAAAATGCGCAAGTACACCTTGAAGGGTGGCAATCTAGAATAAATTCATGGACAGAAATATTTGGAACATATGGTTCACTAAGTTCTACATCTAATAGTATAGCAACTAAAAATTCAACAAAGACATCTACCTAGATAGTTTAAAAAAGAACAAAATATAAAAGGAGATAAACATATGAAGTTAGAAAATAAGCTTATCAAATTATTAAAAATAGGTATAATGATTATATGTATTATTATGCTAATAATTGTTATATTAATAGTTAAAATAAAGAATACTACTAATAATATTGAAGATATAGATAATATAGATTCTGAAAAAACTGCATTAGAAAAAGTAGTAGACAAAGATATATTTTTTTCTATTAATCAGTGTGTAAATAACTTTTATAATAATAGATATTTGACAGATGAGGATAAAAAAACAAAATTAGAAAGTATATACGAAACATTAGATAAGGATTATATAAAGAATAATGGGATAACAATGGATAATATAGAAGAAAAGATTAATACATTTAAACAAAATACAAATTATATGGCTACAGAAATATATAAAGCTCAAAAAAATGACAAGTATATAGTATATATAGTTAATGGGATAACATATGATGAGAAAACAGAAAAGTATATTGAGGATGCAACAATATATAAAATAAGAGAAGATTTAACAAACAGTACATATACAATAGAACCTAGTAAAGAAAATGAGATAAAAAATATTAAAATCGATAATCAAGATTTTAAAAATATTGATGTTAATGATAAAAATCATTATAATGAGTTAAATTTTAATGAACAAAATGTATTGCAAAATTATATAAAATATTATGAATTACTAATGAAAAATGATATTGCAATGGCATATAATTTATTAGATGATGAATATAAAGCCCAAAAATTTAAAGACATAGAGGAATTTAGTGAATATGTTGAAAATAATAATACAATGAGCTTATATCAATATTATACAACTCAATATAGTGAATATTTACAATATGTTGCAGAGTTAACTACATTAAAATATATTTCAATAAATGAAACTTCTGCAATGAATTTCAAAATATTATTAGATGATTATACTGTTGATGGAGAAGAATTCATAAATAAATATAATAGTGCTGAAAATAAAGGAAAAGTAGTCTTAAATACAGAAAAGATAATTTCTGCGTTGAACGATAAAGATTATAAATATGTATATAGTAAATTAGATGAAACATTTAAAGAAAATAATTTTAATACAGTAGAAAAATTTGAAAAATATGTTGAAGAAAATATATTTAAAAGATTTTCTGTAAATTATATAGACTATGAAGAAAAGGGTAGTACATATATCATAAAATTTAGAATGACAGAGTCTATGCCAGAAAATTTTACTGGAGCGGTTAGAGGAGAAATTGTAAGACAAACAAAAGACATAACAGTAATTATGCAATTGAAAGATAATAGAGGCTTTGTAATGTCATTTAGTATGTAATTAAAGTCAGAATTACTTTATAAATTGGAGTAATTCTGATTTTTTTTGTATAAAAATGGCTAAAACTGACAAAAATTATCAAAAAAACTTGCAAAATATTTGTTTATGCCGTATAATTAAATTAGAATAATACGATATATGTGGAATTGGGTGATATTGTGAAGAAAAATATAATAAGTAGAATAATAATATTAATATTAAGCATTTTCATAATATTATTAAATACAAATTCAATAGTAAGTGCAACTATAGTTAATGATTCTGAAGGAGGAACTGTAACAAAAGACCCAACAATTAATCCTGGTATATATAAATATTATACTAATAATAATGAGAATAGGTTACAGGAAAAAGTAGGAATAATATTAGGAGTTATAAATGTAATAGGAATAGTTGTTTCAGTAATAACTTTAATGATTATAGGTATAAAATATATGTTTGGAAGTATAGAGGAGAAGGCAGATTATAAAAAAACAGCACTTACATATTGTATAGGGGCACTATTAGTTTTTAGTGGAACTACAATACCAAATATATTATATAAAATTGCAACAAACTTTATGTAATAAAAGTGGGTGATAAATATGGCAAAGTGTAATATAAAAAAAATAATTATAAAAATAGTATTGATAATATTGTGTATACAAGCATTAACAGTGCCAATAGTAAATGCAAGTGATTCTACAATGGATGAGTGGTTTGATGCAAGTGATAATTTTATTCAACAAGGAAAAGAAGGAAGCTCACAAATGGGAAAAGATGGCACTTCAATTATAGATTATGATGGATTAAACAAATTAAGTAAAAATTTAGGACAAATACTATTGACATTTGGAATAGCGTTATCTGTAATTATTGGAGCAGTATTAGGTATTCAGATAATGTGGGGAAGTATAGAACAACAGGTAAAAGCAAAAGAAATGCTAATGCCGTATGCAATAGGCTGTATAGTAGTATTTGGAGCTTTTGCAATATGGAGGCTAGCAGTTCTAATATTCTCACAATTATAAAGTTAATTACATTCTGGAAAATACCAGATTTTATATAGAATAAAAGAAAAGGAGGATTATAAAATGAGCACAAAAACAATGAAAATATTAACAGCAATAGCAACAATATTATTAATTGTATCTATGGGAGCATCTGTTGTATATGGTTTAACTCCAGGTCAAATGCAAGTTAATACTAATGCTACTGGAACTGAGCAAGTTAAAACATTTGGTGAAAACATTATGGGAGTAATAAATGTAGCAGGTGTTGTAATAGCAGTAATTATATTAATGATATTAGGTATAAAATATATGATGGGTAGTGCAGAAGAAAAAGCAGATTACAAAAAGACAATGATACCTTATTTAGTTGGAGCAATTTTAATATTTGCTGCATCTACAATTGCAAATGTTATATACCAATTTGCTAGTGGTTTAAATGCAAAATAATAATCAATAAAAAACTTCAAAAAAAATCGATAAATACTTCCATTTATCGATTTTTTTTGCTATAATAAAATAAGATAATTGTATTAAAACAAAGGAGGAAAACATGGGAACATATAACTTGCCAAGAAATGTAAAAGGTGAAGGAAGAATTCTATTTATATTTTCAACCAAATCCTTAATGACTACTTGTATTGGAGGCGCTGTTGGATTAATATTTTATTTTATTTTTAAGCTTATTGGATTAACAATTGTAGGAATTATTATAACATTAATATTTGCATTAATAGGTTATACAATTGGAATGTTTAAAATTCCAGATACTAATGGATTAGAGATAACAAGAAAAGCAGGTGGAGAAAATATAGATGATGTAATAAAAAGATACATAAAATTTAAGAAAAATAATAAAAAATTATATGTATATACAAAGGAGGAAAATTTAGATGAGTAGTGATGCAAATTTACAAATAATGAGAATACTTATATATTTATTAATTCCAATAATTTTTGCTGTATTTGGTTTAATTGGATTTCTTGTTTATCAACATTTTAAAGAAAAAAAGAAAAAAGATGGAGTCGACAATGGAGATTCAAATTCATTTAATAATTCAACACCTGCAACAAATTCCAATAAACAATCAATCTTTAAATTTATGGAATTTGATACAGTAACAGATAATATGATAGTGCAAAAAAATGGAAATAGATATTTGATGGTGGTCGAATGTCAAGGAATTAATTATGACTTAATGTCTGGTGTAGAGAAAACAGGAGTAGAAGAAGGGTTTGTGCAATTTTTAAATACATTAAGATATCCAATACAAATATATATACAAACAAGGTCAATTAATCTAGAGTCAAGCTTAGTTGGATATAGAGAAAAAGTAAAAGCTGTAGAAATGAAATTGCGAAATATGCAAATGCAATATGAGCAAATGAGGGAAGCTGGAGAATATTCAGAAGAACAATTAAGAAAAGCCTTTTATGAAGTTACAAAACAATCTAACTTGTATGAGTATGGAAAATCAATATTACAAGATACAGAAAGAATGAGTTTAAATAAAAACATATTAAACAAAAAATACTATATTATAATTCCATATTTATCAGCAGAAGCTGGTGGAGAGAATTTGGACAAACGAGAAATTGAAGGTATTGCTTTTTCTGAATTATATACAAGAGCACAATCATTAATAAGAACTATTTCTACATGTGGTGTTAAGGGTAAAATATTAAAAAATAATGAGTTAATAGAATTATTATATATGGCTTATAATAGAGACGAGGCTGAAACATTTGGACTAGATAAGGCAATAAAGGCAGGTTATAATGAAATGTACTCAACAGCACCTAATGTATTAAATAAAAAGATGCAAGAAATAGACAAGATGATAGAAGAAAAAGCTATGCAGATGGCAAACGAAAAGGTAAATGAAGCTAAGACAGAATTAGAAAGTCAAATAAAAGAAAAAGAAGATAATATAGATGATTTTATAGCAGAGATGGCAAAATTAATTATAGAAGAGAATGAACAATATATAGGTAAAGATTTGAAAGATAAGGCTATCGAAAAGGTAGAGGAAGAAAATACAAAAGAAGGAGGTAAAGCAGATGGCAAGAAAAAAGCAACAAGAGGTAGAAAGAAGGCAACAGCCTAAAGATGAATCACAATTATTAAGAAGACAAACAATAAAAGAATTAATTGCACCTTCCGGAATAGATGCAAGTAATATTGACCATTTGGAAATAATTTCAAATGTAAAAAAGTATGCAAGAAGTTTTTTTGTATCTACATTACCAAGAATGTGTACGTTTCCAGAATTATTTAGGGATATGTATTTCTTTGGAGATATAAATACGTCAATATATATAAATCCAATACAAGAAGCAAAATCACAAAATGAATTAAATAGAGTAATAAATGAACTTGAAACAGAAAGAATTGTTGCTGCTGATAAAGGAAATATAAATAGAGAAAGTAACTTAACACAAAAAAGATTTGAAGCAGAACAATTAAGAGATGAAATTGCAGCAGGATTTAATAAATTGTATGAAGCATCTGTTATTTCTACAATATTTACATATAATTTAAATGATTTAGATAGACTTACAAAATTACTAGCTACAGAAATGTCAAAATCATTAGTAGGAGTAAAAACAGCATGGGCAATGCAAGAAGATGCATTTAAATCAAATTTGCCATTAATGGACGATAAAGTAAAAAAGATGCATACATTTGATAGACGTTCAATGTCAACTGTATTTCCATTTGTTACATCAGAAGTTGGACATGCTACTGGTATACCACTAGGATTTAACAAACAAACAGGAACGCCAATATTATTTGATAATTTTCATAGTTCATTAACAAATTATAATATGGTTATATTTGCTAAATCTGGTGCTGGTAAATCTGTAACAATGAAAACCTTAATCAGTAGGTCATCATTATTAATGGGAATTGAAAGTTTAGCGTTAGACGCTGAAGGCGAATATGAAATTGTAGCTGAATCATTGGGAGGAATAAATGTTGTTCTTAGCCCAACATCAAAAACCATTATTAACTTATTTGATATAGAAACAGAAACAGCAAAAGATGAAATAACAGGAAGAGAGAGACAAGTACTAAATGTTGAGAACAAAGTAGAGGACGTAACACAGGCATTATTGACAATGGCAAGAGGAAGTACAAGAAGTAAAGATGTAAATGAGTTAACAAAGCAAATTATAGCTGAATCAGTAGCAGAAGAATATGCTGCTATAGGTATAACAAATAATCCTAATAGTTTGTATGAGGCTTCTAGTAGTTTTAATAGAGGAGATAAACTATATAGAGATAAAAAGAAAATGCCAACAATTGGTTCATGGTATAAAAGAATACAAGCGAAAGCTCAAGAAAATACAAATGATGATTATAGATTCCATTATAGTTATTTGTTAAAAGTTATGAAACAATATATAAGAGAGTATAATGGACAAATGGCATATTTTGATGGACAATCAACATTTGAATTGCTAGAAGGAGCACCATTTATAAACTTAGATATATCACAGTTGGAAGAAAAATTTGCAAGGCCACTTGCTCAACAAATTCTTTTAACTTGGATTTGGGAAAAGTTTGTTAAGAAAAATAGTGAAGATAGAAGTAAAGCTACAAAGAAAAGAGTAATAGTAGACGAGGCGTGGATGTTACTTCCATACCCAGAAGCCGTAGACTTTTTGAATACAATGGCTAGACGTGCAAGAAAAAGAAATGTTTCATTAGCTGTTGTTTCACAGAGATTCCAAGATTTCTATGAAAAGCCAGAAGCACAAGCTGTACTTACATCTTCAGATACAAAGTTATTTTTAGCACAAGATAAATCTGAAATACAATATTTAAAAGAAGTATTTAAGTTAAGTGAGGGAGAAGCAGGATTTTTAGTAACTTGTGGAAAAGGTGAAGGTTTATTGAAAGTTGGAGCAGAATCTGCAATATTGCAAATAACACCTACTCAAAAAGAATTTGAGTTTGTTGAGACAAATTTAAACAAGTTAGTAAAAAATAGATCTAAGAAAATTGATTATTAAGGAGAAGTCGATGAAGTTTTTTAGAAAGAAAAAGATTTTATTTAAGTTAATACTAACCTTGTGCATTTGTTTATTGTTATGTCCATTTGTTACTAATAATACATATGTATATGCTGATAATAAAGATGAGGTAAAGGAACATTATAAGGAACATTTAGGAGACGACGGACAAATTAAAGATTATACTAATTCTCATGTTGATGGTAATGCATATGTTTTTGAGTTTAAAGATGGTTGTAGTGTTACTGTTAAAGGGACAGATAATCAATATAAATCTACATGGAATATAAAAATGGGACAAAGTACTAGCCAGGGAACATATGAAGTAGACGGCGATTTGGCGGGAGTAAATGAAAAGAGTAGTGGTTCGAATAGTTCAGATGATGAGGAATGGTCACCTGCATTAACGGGAGGAAAATTATTAACACCTATTTTTGATTTTTTAATGTCTATAGGCGATGCAATTATGGGAATTTTACAAAAACAAATTATGGGAACCTCTGCTGTAATTACAATAGATAGTACTGCTAATTTATTTAAAATGATAGCAGGGATAATTGGAGCTATTATAGCTGTAGGCTTAGTAATTTTATTAACGGGAGGAATTGCTGCATTTGTTGCTGGCATAGGAGGAGCTATAGGAGGATTCTTGACAGCGGCAGGTACTTCAGGAATCGTTTCTGTAGTGCTAACAGCAGCTATGTTAGGTGCTGGGTTTAAAGGATATAATATTGCAACATCTATTTTTTCTGCAGCTCTTTTGCCAGATATTACAGTTTTTCCAACTTATTCGATAAGTCCAGAAGAAATATTTGAGGGAAGATTGTTAATTTTTGATGTTAATTTCTTTAATCCAAAGACTTTGAAAGTACATTTAAGTAGTGATAAAGATGATTATTCACACGATAAAAATGAAGCGGATTATGACAGCAAAACTGATGGAAAAATATATTACTATTACTATGAAGGAAATGATGGAAAGCCTGTAATAACTTCTAAGCAAAATACAGCATTACAATTAAGTGCAGTAATTTCAAGTTGGTATTATGCTATTAGAAATTTTGCACTGGTTATGATGATGTTAATTTTGATTTATGTTGGTATTAGAATGATGATTTCAAGTGTTGCTGCAGAGAAATCAAAATACAAGAAAATGTTAGGCGATTGGGTTATATCTATGTGTTTAGTATTTTTGTTGCATTATATAATGGTATTTCTTGTAAATATAAATGAGAATATTGTTGAATTAGTTGACAAGGCCACAGATAAAAATACTTATGCAATCGCTTTAGATAAAATAGATAAAAAGGACAGATTGGTAAATGAAATAGTAAAAAGTAAGAATATTGAATTAATGCAAGGGCTTGTTGATGCAGACAATAATGTTGTATACGATTCTAACGGTGAGAAAGTTGGGGGAGAACCGGTTAGATTTATATGGCCTACTAATTTACTTGGGCAAATTAGAATGATGGCACAAATGCAGGATGGTAGTGTTGAATATTTAGGGTATTCAATTGCATTTTTAGCTTTAGTTTTCTATACATTGTTTTTTGCTGTTACATATTTAAAAAGGGTTATATATATGGCATTTTTAACTGTTATAGCACCATTAGTTGCAATGACATACTCTATTGACAAAATGGCGGATGGAAGAGCACAAGCTTTTAATATGTGGTTTAAAGAGTATATATTTAACTTATTAATACAACCGGTGCATTTGTTATTATATATGTTGTTAATTAATATGGCATTTGAATTGGCTGGTCAAAATATTATTTATACACTAGTGGCAATAGGATTTATGATGCCTGCTGAAAAATTAATAAGGTCAATGTTTGGATTAGATAAGGCCAAAACTCCAGGTTTCCTTGGCGGTGCTACAGGAGCTGCTTTAACTATGAGTGCATTGCAAAGTTTAGATAGATTTGCAGGAAAAGGTCCAGGAGGCAAAAAACTTCCAGGAAAGGGAACAAATAGAAATGATGACAACGATCCAGATGGAATTTATAGTAGGGGAGCTGATTCAGGTCATGGAGGATTGAGACAATTACTAAGAGGAGGAAATAATGAAGAAAATCCACCGGTTAATACTGTTATAGCTCAGCAAGGCAATCAATCATCTAGTGAGCAACAGAATAGTGATAACCAATCTGTTGACAGTCAAATTAATCCGCCAGTTATTGATTCGCGAATAAATCAAGTTAATCCACCACAAGATGAGTCTACTATAAATCAACCAGAAAATTTGCCTAGTCAAAGAGAAGAAGAAGATAATAGTCATCAGTTGGATATAGTAAAATTTGCAAATAGAAAAAGAAAAGACTTGGTTGAATGGGGAAAGGCTTATAAAAGAATTACTGGTGATAATCTTAGAAAAAATGTATTTAGCAAAACTGCGGTAAAAAGAGCAGTGAAAACTGCTGTACCTAAAACATTAAAGGGGGGAGCAAGATTTACTGGAGCAGCATTAGGGGCTGGTATAGGTCTTGCTGCTGGTATTACGTCTGGAGACCCTAATACTGCATTAAAAAATGTTGGATTAGGTATGTCTGCAGGACATTCTATAGGAACTGGAGTTGCTAATGGAATGTCAACAGCTTCAGATAATTACAAAAATGCTAGAGTAGAATATGAAAAAGAAAGATATGGAGAAGATTATGATAAGTATAAAAAAGAGCAAGCTGATAAAAAATTCAAAAAAGATGATGAAGCTAGAAAACTTTATGCAAATGCTTTTTCTAAGGAGCTAAGAGAAGCTGTACCAGGTAAAGAAAGAAAGCAAAAATTAGATACCATTATGGCAGAAGCTTGTAAGTATAGGGCCGAAGGAGTAACAGATAATGAAATGATAATAAACGCAATGAAATTAGATACAAGAGATAAAGCTTCAAGAGATAGTATTGCTGCAGCAATGATAGCTACTAAGTCTAAAGACCTTAAAGCAGTAAAAGAATATAAGAAAGATTATTTAGATAAATATGTTAATTCTACAAGGTCAGATAATATAACTAAAAATGCAATGAAACTAGCAGGATTTTCATTAGAATAGATAAAAGAAAAGAGATAAATTCGTATAAAAGTACATTTGAATTTATCTCTTTTTATGTTATAATAAATAAAAACTAAGTTCATTAGGAGGAAAACATGTATGATAACAATAAAAAATGTTACAAAATCATATGATAAAAAAAATAAAATAATAGAAAATCTAAATTTAGAAATACAAGATGGAGAAATATTTGGATTTTTAGGACCGAATGGAGCTGGAAAATCAACAACAATAAAGATGATAACAGGAATATTAGATATTGATGAGGGTGAGATTTTAATAAATAATAATTCTATTAAAACAAATCCAATTGAAGCTAAAAAATGTTTTGGATATGTTCCAGATAGTCCTGATATGTTTTTACGTTTAAAGGGAATTGAATATTTGAATTTTATGGCAGATATGTATGATATAAGTTTAGAAGAAAGAAAGAAAAGAATTGAAAAATTAACAAACCTATTTGAAATAAATGATGTATTAAATAATAAAATTCAAAGTTATTCTCATGGAATGAGGCAAAAAATAGTAATAATAGGTTCATTATTGCACAATCCTCAAAACTGGATAATAGATGAGCCTATGACTGGTTTAGACCCTAAGTCAACATATGAATTAAAGCAAATAATGAAAAGTATTACGGAACAAAATCATGCTGTATTTTTTTCAACACATATATTGGATGTAGCAGAAAAATTATGTGATAGAATTGCAATAATAAATAAAGGAAAAATATTATTTGTTGGAACTATAGAAGAAATGAGAGAAGAATTAAAAGAAAATAAATCATTAGAAGAATTATATATGGAGATAACAGAAAATGATTAATAAAATAATGAAATTATCGAAAATTTTTATTAAAGATTATTTTGAAAATTTATATATATTTAATAAAGATACAAAAAAAATTAATAAAAAATCTAAATTTACATGGCTATTGATTATTACTATAATTGCAATTGGATATATAAGTATAAAAATAATAGAGGAATTATATAAAAATGGACAAGAAATATTATTTTTAAAAATATATTTTCCTATATTAGCCACTGCGTTTATGTTTCAAGCAATTTTAGTATGTTGTAATGTATTCTTTTTTTCAAAAGATTTAGAATATATACTGCCATTGCCAATAAAACCGATAGAATTATTAATAGCAAAATTTAATAATGTAGTTTGTATTACATATGGAATGGAAGCAATTTTTTTAGTAATTCCATTATTAATGTATGGAATAATTACTGTAAAAACAATAATGTACTATTTGGCTATGATTCTTGTATTAATAATATTTCCGATATTTTTAGTAATATTGATTAGTATAATAATGTTATTTATAATGCAATTAACAAAATTTATAAAAAATAAAGATATATTTCAAATATTAATTATTACTACTTTATCATTTATTATTACATTTGCAGAGATATATATTTTTAATTCAATATTTAGAGAAGATATAATAAATATTGAAACTAGTAATGATACAATAGAAAATATGAATTTTAATTTAGAAATATTTAATAATAAAATAGATAAATTAAATAATTATTTTATAATTATTAATCCGTGTATTAATTTATTAAGTGAATTAAAAATAATAAATATATTAAAAGAATTAATTAAATTAATAATAATTAATTTAATAGGATTTATTTTATTTATATTATTAGGAAAAATATTATATTTAAAAAATTTATTAAAAAATATTGCATATATTAATAAAAAGAAAAATAATAAAAAAATAATAAAAAATAAATATAAAAAAAATAAAATAATAAAATCATATATAAAAAATGAATTAAAAAAAATAATAAAAAATCCAACATTTTTTATTCAAGGTATTTTTCAATATATTTTTATAATAATAATTTTATTATTAATTATTAATTTATTATTTCCAGTAATATTACAAACAGTTAATGAAAGTGATGGAATTAATAAAATTGGAAAAAATGATTTATATTTACAATCTATATGTATAATATTAATAATAATGCAAATAATTTTTATGTTTGAGAATTTATCAAGAACCGCTGTTTCTAGAGAGGGAAAAAATGCAGTAGTGATGAAGTATATACCAGTACCATTATTTAAACAATTTATATGGAAAAATATTCCTGCAATCTTTATTAATAGTATTGCTATAATAGGGATGGGAGTAGTAATAAATAAAAATATAAATAATATTTCTTGGATATTTTATGTGATAACTATTCTGCAGGCAATGATATTAAATATAATTAATTGTTTTGTTATGACGATTGTTGATTTAAAAAAACCAAATTTAGATTGGATAACAGAGACATCTGTATTTAAGGATAATGGAAATAAATTATATCAATATGTATTGACTATTATAATTGTATTAATATTAATGTATTTTACTAAAATATTTAATGGAATAAATATTTTATTTTCTCTTTGCATAATGACGGGAATATTAATTTTAATATTAATTTTATTAATTATATATATAAAGAAAAATATAAATAAATTATTTAAAAAAATATATTAATTTTTAACTAGGTGTAATTAAAATATTTAATTATACTTAGTTTTTTATTTTAGTTCTAAATAATAAAGTATATTAATATATTGGAGTAGACAAGGAGGTAAAAATGAAAAAGAAAAGAATTATATCTATAATAAGTTTATTATTAATAATATTAATGGTCTTTATTATTTATAAAAATATAAATATTGTTAAAAAAGAAAATAATGAATATCAAGACTATACACCACAAGAAGAAATATCAGATGAGCAAGCTATGCAAACAAAGGTGATATTATATTTTGAAAATATAGAAACAGGAGAATTGGATTCAGAAATTAGACTAATTGAAGCAAATAAATTAATAAAAGAGCCAGAAAAAGAAATAATGAATTTATTAATAAAAGGTCCACAAAGTTCTAATTTAAAAAAATTAATTCCAGATGGAACAGTAATACATGATATTAATATTAAAAATTCTTGTGCAGAAATAAATTTGTCTAATGAGTTTTTGGAATTAGGAGATGAAAAAAATAAATTAAAAATAATTAATAGTATAGTAAATACTTTGACAAATTTAAAAGAAATTAATTCGGTTAAATTTTTAATTAATGGAGAAACAAATGAAAAGCTACCAGACACATATGTAAAAGCAAATTAATTTAAATAATATTTTTAAATAATTTTATATAAAATATATAGTAAATATTATTTAAATTAATTAATATAGAAAAATAAATAATAAAAAATTAATATAATTAAATAAATAAAAAATAATAAGAATTTTATGTATTTAATATATATTTATTTTTATTATAGATGCTGTAGAAAATTATTTAAAAATAAAGTAATTTATTTATATAAAAAAATATATATTAAATTTAAATTAATTGGTAATAATTAATAATATATAGTAAATAATATTTTTAATAAAAAATAATTAAAATAAATAGCTAAATAAATCTTTCAATTTTTGTTAGATTTATTTTTTATGGAATTTTTTAATAAAAATAAAATAATAGTAATAATAATTTTTTATTAATTTAAATATTATTTTTAAATAAATTCATATAAAAATATATTAAAATTAATTAATTAATAATAACCAATAATATAAATGTAGTAATTATTATAAAGAATAAATATTAAATAAAAATTAATTAAAAAAATAATACAATTAAAAATATATAATAAATATTAATAAAAATTAATTAATATAAAAAATAAATAAAATATTAATAAAATAAAAAATATTATAAAATTTCTATAAAGTGGGTAATACCTTGAATGAGAAATTTTAATAATTATAGATGGATATTTAATAATATTAAAATGATAGAAGAGAATAAAAACACTTACAATATTTTCCTGCATAAAAATCCTAAAAGACGTGAAATATAAGAAAATTAGAAGTTAAGAAAAGAAAAAATTATCTAAAAAGTATTCAGAATAGGCTGATTAAAATTAGATAATAAAAAAAGGAGTTGAATATAAAAAAACATGATATTAGGTTCTTTTTAATAGAGGATTAATTAAAAATTTATATTAAAAACATACGTTTATTTTATAATAATAAAAATATAATAAAAAATTATATCATTAAATAAATAAAAAAATAATAAGGATTTTATTTATATATTTATTTCTATTATAGAGACTATAGAAAAGTATTAAAAAATAAAGTAATTTATTTATACAAAAGAAAAAATATATTAAATTTAAATAATTGATAATAATTAATAATATATAGTAAATAATATTTTTAATAAAAAATAAATAGTTAAATAAATCTTTCAATTTTTGTTAGATTTATTTTTTATGGAATTCTTTAATAAAAATAAAATAATAGTAATAATAATTTTTTATTTAAGTTAAAGATTATTTTCAAATAAATTTCTATAAAAATATATTATAGAAATTTATTAATTTTAATAAAAATAATATAAAAATAATTAAGAAAAATATAGAGTAATATAAAATTTTATAAAATATGGGGTATCCATGAATCAAATACTATAGTAATCATAAAGTATTATTTAATAATACTAGAATGATAAAAGATAATAAAAACACTTACAATATTTTCCTCAATTAAAGTCCTAAAAGATATGAAATATAAGAAAATTAGAAGTTAAGAAAAGGAAAAATCGTCTAAAAATTATTTAGAATAAGCTGATTAAAATTAGATAATAAAAAAAAGAAGTTGAATATAAAAAAATGACATGAGTTTTTTTAATAAAGTATTAATTGAAAATTATAGTAAAAATATATAATTATTTTATAATAATAAAATAATTTACTTATATTAAGTAAACTATATATTAAATTTAAATTAATCAGTAATAATTAATAATACATAATAAATAATATTTTTAATTAAAACAAATAATAAAATAAATTTGTATTGATAATAAATTGTTTATTTAATTTAAATATTTTTAAAATAAATTTATATAAAAATATATTTAAATTAAATTAGCCAATAATAAACAATAATATAAATATAATAATAAATATTATTATAAAAAATAAAAATTAATTTTAATAAATATTGCAATTAAAAATATATAATAAATATTAATTAAAATTAATTAATATAAAAAAATAAATAAGAATATTAATAAAATATATAATATTATAAAATTTCTATAAAGTGGGAAATACCTTAAATAAAAAATTTTAATAATTATTGATGATTATTTAATAATATTAAAATGATAAAAAATAATAAAAAATAATAAAAGCACTTACAATATTTTCCTTTATTAAAGTCCTAAAAGATATGAAATATAAGAAAACTACAAGTTAAGAAAAAAGAAGAATAGATAAGAACTATTTTGAGTAAGCTGATTTAAATTAAATAATAAAAAAGTTTATATATTTTTATTTTATCGTAAAGGCTATAGAAAAATATTTAATAATAAGGTAATTTATTTATATAAAAGAAAAAATATATTAAATTTATATTAATTGGTAATAATTAATAATATATAGTAAATAATATTTTTAATAAAAATAAAATAATATTAAAAATAATTTTTTAATAAATTTAGAAATACCAATAATATTAATTTTCAAAAAAATTATATTTAAATATAAATATAAAAAATACAAATAAAAAATATAATTAAAATATTTAATATTTAAAATGGATATAAAATTTGAAGAAATTTTTAATGATATAATTAAACTGAATAGAGAGACTAAATGATAACATTAAAATAGGAAAAAATATAAAAAGACTTACAATATTTTCCTGCAGTGCTTTGGCAAAAAACATGGTATATAAGGAAATTATAAATTTTATAAAAGAAGAATATATATATAAATGAAATTAATTAAGTTGAGCAAAATTAAACAATAAAAAAGGATGAATTCGTATTTATTTATATAATAACAGAAATATCTTTATTAAATAATAATATATATTAATTTATTAAAATAATAATAAATTAAATATAATTAAAAATAAAATAAAAAAATAATTGAAAAATAAAATAATATTAAAAATAAAAAAATAATAATTAAATTTAATTATTATTTTTTGCTTTTATTTTAATAATCTAGTTAATTTATAATATTTAATAAATTGACTAAAATTATTTAAAAAATATTCAACATCATTTAATGATTTACATGTATTTTTTTTTATTATTTTAAAATTAAATTTCTTTTTTGGTGGGTGTGCTGGTTTTGCTGGTGGAGGACAAGGATTTGGTGAATTTCTATAAAATGGATAAGCTGGATACATAGAAGAGCGTTTATAATAATTATTCATAAAATCACCAACTTTATTTTTATTTATTTATTTTATTATATGAATTAATAATAAAAAAAGTAGATTGTATATTTAAAAATAATTAAAAATATGATAAAATAAATAAAAAATATGAAAGGGTATAAAAATGAAGGGAAAATTATATATAGTAGCTACACCAATAGGAAATTTAGATGATATAACATTAAGAGCTTTAAAAGTATTGAAAGAAGTGGATATTATTGCTGCGGAAGATACAAGGCAAACTCTAAAATTATTAAATCATTTTGAGATTTCTAAACCTTTAATAAGTTATCATAGACATAATGAAGAAGTAAAAAGTAATATATTAATAGAAAAATTAAATAATGGAGAAAATATTGCACTAGTTTCTGATGCGGGAACACCAGGCATTTGCGACCCGGGAGAAGAAGTGGTCAAAAAGGCAATAGAAGAAAATATAGAAATTATTCCAATTCCTGGAGCGTGTGCTTTTGTTAATGCTTTAATTGCTTCTGGTTTAACTACAAAAGAATTTGTTTTTTTGGGATTTTTGCCTTTAAATAAAAAACTTAGAAAGGAAAAGTTAGAGGAGATAAAAAAATCTGAAAAAACAATAATAATATATGAAGCTCCTCATAAAATGAAAAATACATTGGAAGATTTAAAAAATATATTAAATGATAGAAGAATAGTTTTGGCTAGAGAACTTACTAAAATTCATGAGGAATTTATAAGAAAGAATATAAATGAGATATTAGAGGATATTGATAGTATTAAGGGAGAAATGATTTTAATAATTGAAGGCAATAATAAAAAAGAAGAGGATGAAAATGAATTAAATTTTTTGACATTAGAAGAACACTATAAATATTATGAAAAAAAAGGATTTGAGAAGAAAGAAATAATTAAAAAAATTGCAAAAGATAGAAATGTAAATAAAAATGATATATATATGAAGTTTGTATAAAATAAAACAGAGAAAAATGAATTAATATGTTAAAGTTCATTTTTCCCTGTTTTTTATTTCTCAGAATTTTCAAGACTAGAAAGCTTTTGAGCACATTTTGAGCAAACTAATTTATCTTTGTATGAAATTAAATTTTTTGAGTTTCCACAAAATATACAATTTGGTTCATATTTCTTTAGTATAATAGAAGATCCATCTACATAAATTTCTATAGGGTCTTTTTCTGCTATATCAAATTTATTTCTGAGTTCTATTGGTATTACTACTCTTCCTAGTTCATCTACTTTTCTTACTATTCCTGTAGATTTCATAATTTGTCCTCCTTAAACAATTTTATCAATTCATTACTATAATAACATAAATATTAATATTGGTCAATCATAATTTCAAAATATTGTAAATAAATTTGTTATATTTAATTAAATCTAAAAATATAAATATATATAAAGGGGAAACGATGTTAAATATATTATGGCCAATTTTTATAATAGTATCTATTGTGTATGGAATATTTTCTAATAATCTTCAAAATATTAATAATGCTATTTTTGAATCTACAAAAAGTGCTGTAGAATTGACTTTAGTGTTAATTGGAACAACTTGTTTGTGGAGTGGAATAATGAAAATTGCTTCTGAAACTGGCATAATTAAATGTTTGTCACGAATATTAGGTCCAATTATTAAAAGACTTTTTTATAATTTAAATTCAAAAAAAGAATCATACAATAATATAATAATGAATATTATAGCAAATATTTTGGGATTGGGTAATGCTGCTACACCTTTGGGGATAAAGGCTATGGAAGAATTACAAAAAGATAATATTGATAAAAATTGTTTAAGTGATAATATGATGATGCTTATTGTTTTAAATACGGCATCTTTGCAACTTATTCCAACAACAGTACTTGCAATTAGAAGTTCTCTAAATTCTATAAATCCGACAAAAATAATTGTGCCTGTTTGGATATCAACTGTATGTGCTGCAGTAGTGGGAGTTTGCGTTTGTAAAATTATTATTAAAGTAACAAAAAGGTAATATGAATATGAAAATTATTAATTATATTTCAATAATTGCAATGCCTTTGGTAATTTTGATTATTGTTTGTGAGGCTTTTAAAGAAAAAATTTCTATTTTTGATATTTTTTTAAAAGGTGCTGTTGAAGGTGTGGAAATTAGTTTGAAAATCTTTCCAACATTAATAGGCTTGTTTTTCGCTATTGGAATGTTAAGGAGTTCTGGAATAATAGAATTTATTATTAAATTGATTACACCGATTTTAGATTTTGTTCATTTTCCTAATCAGGTTGTTCCACTAGCCATGTTAAGGCCTATTTCTGGAAGTGCATCTATGGCCGTGGCAACAGATATAATAAAAAGTAATGGAGTTGATTCTTTTGTTGGAATTGTTGCAGCTGTAATAATGGGGTCAACAGAAACTACTTTATATACAATAGCAGTGTATACTAGTTCTGTTAATATAAAAAATACAAGGGGAGTTTTATTAGCTGCGTTAGCTGCAGACCTTACGGGGATTGTGGTTGCAGTATTGGTGTGTAGGCTTTTGTTTTTGTAATTGTCGAAATATGTCGAACGATTTTTTGGCTTTTTTTGAAATTAGTATTGACAAAAGAATTAAAATGATGTAACATAGGACCAATGAAAATTTAATCAAAAAAGTTTTTAATCTTGTAAAGGGAATAATCAAAGATTTCCCCCCAGAAATTCAAAATAGTCAAATAAAAAATAAAAATTATAAAATCATTTTGTGAAAAAATCAAATGAGAGATAGGCCCCCTAAACCTAACTATGAGTTTTCATTCTATTTTATTTTTATTCCCTTTACAAAACCATTATAAATTAATTAATTTGCTAGGACAATCTCTACTAGCAACAGATAAATTTATGTTATTAGCATTGTTTGATATTATTTCATCAATAACCGTTTGGTAAGCTAATTCTGGAAAATTACTTTCTTTGCTCAAGTGTCCCAACATAGCTGTTTTAATATTCCCGTTTTTCAGTAAATAAGAAATAGTTTTTCCTGCTATTGTATTAGAAAGATGCCCAAATTCACTTGCTATACGTGTTTTTAGCTTATATGGATATGAGCAACATCTTAATACTTCTGTATCATAATTAGATTCTAGCAAAATAAATTTACTGCTTTCAAGTTTGTCAACGATAGATTTTGTCATATGACCGATGTCTGTTGCAATACTTATTTGATTTTGAGAATCACTTAAAATATTAAAACCACAAGGATTTGCTGCGTCATGAGGAATACTAAAAGGTAGTATTTCTAAATCATTAATACTAAATTTTTCGGATGGCTTGAAAAATTTAATATTTTTATCAGACAATTTTTCTGTTTGAACAGGCATTGCATCAAATGTTTCTTTTGTTGAAAAAACAGGAATATCAAATTTTTTAGAAAGGGTTCCAAGTCCCTTAACATGATCAGCATGTTCATGTGTCACTAAGATTGCATTAATAGAAGAGGGGTCTACTTCTATAGATTGTAATCCCTCTTCTATTTTTTTACAACTCATTCCTGCATCAATTAAAATACGAGTGTTGTTAGTTTCTACAAATAAACTATTCCCACTACTACCACTATATAAACTACAAAAATTTAGCATATGTATTTCTTCTTTCTAATGTTATTCTTTAACTCGATTTATAATTGCTCCTAATTTTCTGAATTTTTCTTCGATGTTTTCATATCCTCTATCAATATGTTCTAGGTTATAAATTTCGGTTTTTCCTTCGGCAATTATTCCAGCTACTATTAATGCTGCGCCAGCACGCAAATCAGATGAATATACAGGTGAACCATATAGTTTTTCGACTCCTTCGAAAAATGCTGTTTTTCCATCAGCCGTTATGTTTGCTCCCATTTTGTTTAATTCATCAGTATATTGGAATCTAGATTCCCAGATATTTTCTATTATTCTACTTGTTCCATTTGCGATTGAAAGGACTACACCCATTTGAGGTTGTAAATCTGTAGGGAATCCTGGGTATGGTTGAGTTTTTATTATAGCTTTTGATGGTCGTTCAGTACACCAAACTCTTATCTCATCACCAAAATCTTCAACATGTCCTCCAATTTCTAATATTTTTGCTGTGATAGCTTCTAAATGCTTTGTAATACAATTTTTAATTAATATATCGCCTTGTGAAGCTACGGCTGCAAGCATAAATGTGCCTGCCTCAATTTGGTCTGGTACAACAGAATAAGTGCCATTACCATGAAGTTCTTTTACACCATTTATTTTTATTACATCTGTTCCAGCACCACGAATATCTGCTCCCATAGTATTTAAAAAATTGGCAACATCTACAATGTGAGGTTCTTTAGCAGCATTATCAATTATAGTAGTTCCTTCAGCTAATACTGAAGCAAGCATAACATTGATTGTTGCACCGACTGAAACTACATCCATGTAAATTGAGGTTCCAATTAGTTTGTCTGCAGAAGCCATAATTTTTCCTTGACCAACGTCTACTTTTGCGCCTAAAGCTTCGAATCCTTTTATATGTTGGTCAATTGGTCTAGCTCCTAATTTGCAACCACCAGGCATACCAACAGAAATTTTTCCCTTGCGTCCTAACATACTTCCTAATATATAATAAGAGGCTCTGAATTTGCTTGTTAATTCTTCGGATGCATTAGTCTCTGTTATGTTTCTAGTATCAATTGTAAGTTCGTTTTGTTTGTTCCATTTTATTTTTGCACCTAATCCTTCTAATATTTCACATGATTTTTTTACGTCACTGATATTTGGGACATTTTCAATTGTGCATATTCCATTTATTAAAAGTGTTGCTGGTAAAATTGCTACTGCTGCATTTTTTGCACCACTTATTGTTACTTCTCCTTTTAAAGGTGTTCCTCCAGTTATAACTAATTTTTCCAAAAGTATTCCTCCTTAAATTTTTCTTCACAAGAAATATATCATAAAAAAGATAATATTACAACAGTTTTTAAAGAAAAACTATTGTAATATTGCTTTTAAGTATTAGCTGTAAATAAACCTTTTTCTGCGAAAAATTCAATTAGTTTAAATTTGAATTTTACTTCATTGTTATCTTGAGAAGAAATTAAGTTATAAGATTCGTCATCAAGATTTTCCTCTAAATTTTCTTTGGCTTTACTATCAACGATGCCAGAAGAAACATCAATAAAACATAAAGAAGGAAACATTACACACCACCAATTTCTTCCTTTGGCTTCTCCAATTTCAACACGTAGTGCATCATAAAATCCTGCAGGTAACGAAATGTCACCATAATTTTTGGTAGGAAAATAAAAATTGTTTATATTGATTTTGACTGAATAATTATAACCATTATCGTTAATTATTTTTTCGGCAATTTGCTGAAAATCACTTTCATGAGCAGTAGCTAAAGAAATTGCTTCTTCTTTTGTTGAACAATTTGCACATATTCCGTTCATATAGTTAAGCAGGCCGTCTCTAACTTTTATTTTTAAGGATTGGTCTTCGTCAGAATCGCTGTTTGCAAGTACGTGTAGTCTGAATACAGCTGACGAAAGATTTGTAGATACAGCAGAGACATAGCTTTGAACACAAATAAATGTATATAGTAGTAATAAAAATAATAGGATACAAAGTTTTTTTATTTTAATATTTTTCATATAAATCCTCCTAAAAACATTTTTGTAAAAATATATCTTTAATAAAATTATTAACCAAAAAAAATAAATTATACATTTGGAGGAAAAAAGCTTGACAATTAAAAAAACAAATGGTAAAATTTACCATATAAATTGAAAGGAATGAAATGAATGGTTATTGAAAATAAAGGGATTGAAAAGATATATAGCTTTTATGTAAGCGACTTTCACTTGGAAATGATTTTATTACCATTTATAAAAAATAAGATGGCAAAAGAAGAAAATGTAATAATAAAATCAGAATATGATTTAAAAGATTCTTTAGAAGTATTATTATCAAAGATTAATATGACAGAAAAAGAGAAATCAGAAATATTAAATTTGGATTGGGATAAATCTGAAAAAACTAATGAAATAAAAAATGATACTAATGTTATTATTATAGGAAATAAAAATTATATTTCTAATATAAATGAACAAATTGGAAAAAATAACATTAATAATGCGACAATAGTAGATTGTTATAAAGTAGATGATATAAAAGGAAATGTTGAGGATATAGTAAAAAATTATAATAGAGGATTAACAACAAATATACTTTAAAAATTGAAATATTTATTTAAAAATAAAAAAGTTTTGGTATAAGTATTGAAAAATAAAATAAAATAGTATAGTATATAAATATGTAGCAAGAAAGGAAGTATATAAATGGAGGAAAATATAGAAAACATCAGAAAAACTTTAAAAAAATATTCTCAAGAACATTTACTAAATGGCTATGAAAGATTAGACTCAATAAAGCAAAAACAATTATTAGAGCAAATAGAAAATATAGATTTCGAATTAATTAATAGTTTATATAATAATACAAAAAAAGAAGTAAATGTTCAAGAAAATAACATTTCACCAATAGAATATCTAGATAAAGATAAATTAAATGGATATTATAAAGGTTTCCAAGAAACAGGTGAAAAAGCTATTAGAGCAGGAAAGTTAGCTGCCGTAACTATGGCAGGAGGACAGGGCACTAGATTGGGACATAAAGGACCAAAGGGAACATTTGATATTGGTCTAGAATCACACAAATCACTTTTTGAATTATTAAGTGATTCTTTAAAAGAGCAAGGAAAAAAATATGATGTAACAATTCCTTGGTTTATTATGACAAGTGAAGAAAACAACGATGATACTATTGAATTTTTTGCAAAACACAAATATTTTGGATATGAAAAAGACAAAAACATATTTTTCTTTAAACAAGGTGAATTACCAATGGTAGACACAGAAGGAAAAATATTAATAGGTGAAAATGGATTAATAAAAGAAGCCGCAGATGGACATGGTGGAATATATGAAGCACTTGTAAAAAACGGAATGACTAAAAAGATGAGAGAATTAGGCGTTGAATGGATTTTTATAGGTGGAGTAGATAATTGCTTAGTAAAAATGGTTGACCCAATATTAATGGGAATTGCAATACAAAAACATGTAACTGCAGCAGGAAAATCTGTAGTAAAAGCAAATCCACAAGAAAAGGTTGGAGTATTCTGCAAGAGAAATGGAAGACCATCAGTTGTAGAATATACTGAAATACCAGAAGAAATGGCAAAAGCTACTGATTCTAGAGGTGAATTAATATATGGAGAATCTCATATTTTGTGTAATTTATTTAATATAGATGCAGTAGAAAGAATGGGAACAAAACCATTACCTTATCATGTGGCTTACAAAAAGGCAACATATATAGATAAAAATGGAAATAAAGTTGTACCAGATGGACCAAATGCATATAAATTTGAAGCATTTCTATTTGATGCTTTTGGGGAATTAGATGATATGGCTGTTTTAAGAGTAAAAAGAGAAGAAGAATTTGCTCCTGTAAAAAATGCGTCAGGAGTAGATAGTCCAGAGACAGCAAGAGAGCTATACAGAAAATTCTATCAATTATAAAGTATATAATGTTAAACTGCTGGTGCGAATATACATCAGCAGTTATTTTTTATAAAAGTAGTTAAAAGGTAAATCTTTTTGCCAAGAAAGGAAGAAATAATATGAATTACAAAGAAGAATACAAAAAATGGTGTGAAGACCCAAGTTTTGATGAAGAAACAAAAAAAGAATTAATTAGTATTAAAGATGATGAAGAAGAAATTAAAGACAGATTTTACAAGGAATTAGAGTTTGGTACTGCAGGATTACGTGGAGTTATCGGAATGGGTACAAACAGAATGAATAAATATACAGTAGGGAAGGCTACACAAGGTTTAGCTAATTACATATTAGAACAAGGTACACAAGATATGGGAGTTGCAATTAGTTATGATTCTAGAAGAATGTCAGATGAGTTTAGTTTACAGACAGCATTAATTTTAAATGCGAATGGCATAAAAACATATTTGTTTGAAAGTTTAAGACCTGTGCCAGAATTATCATTTGCAGTAAGACAATTAAAATGTACTGCTGGTATTATGATTACAGCTAGTCATAATCCTCCAAAATATAACGGATATAAGGTTTACTGGGATGATGGTTCTCAAATTGTTGCACCTAGAGATAAAGATATTATTAATAAAGTAAGAAGTATATCAGATTTTAAAGAAATTAAAACAATTAGCAAAGAAGAAGCTATTGAAAAAGGATTGTTTAATGTTATTGGCAAAGAAATGGACGATAAATATATAGAAACATTAAAAAGTAAAATATTAAATCCTGAAATTGTTAGGGAACAAGGTAAAGATTTAAAAATAGTTTATACACCTTTACACGGAACAGGTAATACAATTGCTGAAAGATTATTAAATGAATTAGGATTTAAAAATGTTTATGTAGTTCCTGAACAAGCTAAGCCAGATGGAAATTTTCCAACTGTTGATTATCCAAATCCAGAAGATAAAAAAGCATTTAAATTAGCATTAGAATTAGCTGAAAAAGTTGATGCTGATGTAGTTTTAGCAACAGACCCTGATGCAGATAGATTAGGAATTTATGCTAAAGATACTAAAACAGGTGAATATATGCCATATACAGGTAATATGTCTGCATTATTAATTGCTGAATATAGAATTTCTCAAATGAAAGAGAAAAATATCTTACCTGAAGATGGTATGTTTATTACAACAATTGTTTCATCAGATTTGGCTAAAGCTATTGCTGCAAATTACGGATTAGAGTGTATAGAGGTTTTAACTGGATTTAAAAACATAGGGGCTGTTATGAAAAAAGCTGAAGAAAATCATGACAAAACTTATGTATTTGGATTTGAAGAAAGTTATGGTTGCTTAATTGGTGATTATGCTAGAGATAAAGATGGAATTGCTGCTGTTATGTCTTTATGCGAAGCTGCAGCATATTATAGAGCACAAGGAATTACATTATGG
>CAKPLQ010000010.1 GCA_934167685.1 uncultured Clostridia bacterium
AAACCTAGGCTTTATTTTGATGAAAACGAAAATAAAGTAAAGGGAAGATGCAAATTAAAACCATACAAATCTTATTTCGCATTTGAAGTAAGAGAAGATGATGGAAAAGTTTAAGGAGGGCAATTTACTATGGTAAATAGCACAGTAAATGGTAAAAAAATAGGAGACGGAGCAGGTAAGGATGATAAAATAACATTAACTTACTATGCAATGGGTAAAGAACCTGATCAGAAGAAAAAGATGGGAGTAATGGAAAATAAGAAGCAACCATCAATATCTTTAATAGAATCATTAAGAAAAAATGGACAAATTATCGAAGAAACAAGTGAATTTGTTGTTATTAAAGCATATCCAGGAACAAACCCTAATAAAGAAAAACATAGTGAAGATTTAACACATTAATACAATTCAAACCAAAGAGAAGGTGATTTATATATGAATTACAAAGTAGAAGGGGCAATCAGAAAAAATAAAAAATATTTCATATTATTCGCAATACTATGGCTATTTATAGCCATAGTATTAATTGTGCCTATAGTATTAGCATATAATATGCCAGCACCAGAAGGAAGTAGTGCAGGAGCATTAGAAATATTTGTAGAGGCGATGAAAAATCCACTTAAAGGTTTGGCAGTCATTGTTCAAAACGGATATATTGGAGCATATGGCAAAACTTTAGGCGGTTTTTCAATAATATTTGCAATATTTTTTATAGTAGGAATTGCAAGGTCAGCTCCCAAGAATGAATATACAGATTTTGAACATGGTTCAAGTGATTGGAGCAAAAACGGAGAACAGTATGCAGTTTTAAGCAATAAAAAAGGAATTATATTAGCCGAAAATAATTATTTACCAGTAGATAAAAGAGGAAACGTAAATGTATTAGTAGTCGGAGGTTCTGGTTCTGGTAAATCTGCATCATATTCAATACCTAATGCATATCAATTGCTAGGCTCATACGTATTTACAGACCCTAAAGGGGAGTTGTATGATAAAACAGCAGGATATTTAAAAGCTCATGGGTATGAAGTAAAAGTATTAAATTTAGTAAAACCGCAAAATAGTGATGGGTATAATCCATTAATGCATATTTCATCAGAAATAGATGTAGATGTTATCGCAAATACAATTGTAAAAGGACAAAAAACTGGAGATGGTGGTGCAGACCCATTCTGGGATGATTCAGCAGAGATGTTACTAAAGGCATTAATATATTATTTAATGGCAACAAGACCAGAAGAAGAACAGAACTTGGCGAGTTGTGCAGAGTTGGTTAGAGCAGCAAATACAAATGGCGGAAGTAACTTACTTACAGAATTAATTAGCAAACTTCCATATGACCATCCAGCGAGAATGAATTATAAGTCTATTGAGATTGCGCCAGAAAAAACATATAGTTCTATATTAAGTACATTGCAATCAAAATTAGGAAAATTTGATTCAAAAGAAATTGCAGAATTAACATCAACAGATACAATTAACTTTAATGAAATTGGAAATAAGAAAACAGCAGTATATGTAATATCTTCAGATACGCATACAGCATATGACTTTTTATTAACTATATTTTTCTCACAGATGATACAACAACTATATAATTATGCCGATGATAACGGAGGAGCTTTAAAAGTTCCAACATATTTTATATTAGACGAGTTTGCAAATATAGGAAAAATACCAGACTTTGATAAAAAAATCTCTACATCAAGAAGTAGAAAAATATCATTTAGTGTAATCTTACAGAATTTAGACCAATTAGAGGCAATATATGAAAAGTCATATGAAACAATTATTGGTAACTGTGATACACATGTATTTTTAGGAAGTAACTCATATAAAACAGTTGAATATTTCTCTAAAGCTTTAGGAGAGAAAACAATAGAAAGAGATAGTATATCAATAAATAAAGACAGACAATATATGAGAACGGGTATGAGTAAATCAGACCAGATAATGGCCAGAGCATTAATGACACCAGATGAATTAAGAAGAATGGATAATGATTTATGTATTATTTTTGAAAAAGGAATAAAACCAGTTAAAGCTAACAAATTCTATTATTTCAAACACAGAAATATGGCAACGGCTTTAGATAAAGTTAAAATTAGTCATAATGATATTGAGGAAATTGATAGAGGTGTATGGAGAAAATTCAATCCATATAATCCTTGGGTAGAAGATAAGTCTGATAAAGAAGTGCAAAATTTAAAAGTAGAATCTTTAGATGATTTATTTGATGATGAAAAACAAGAAGAGAAGTCAAAGGTAGAATCAACAGTTATGGCTTCAGAAGCAAAGCCACATGAAAATACTAATAAGGTTCAATCTTTAGATGATATGTTTGAGGATGTATCAACAACAGAAGAAAATGAGCCAGTAAATATTGAACAAGAAGAAGATTCATATGATTTACAAAAAGAACTTGAGGCTAAGTTTGATGAATTATTTGGTCCTATGGATGATTAGAAAGACAGGGAAACCTGTCTTTTTTTGGGTCTTTTCTAAACCGCGTTTCCCTAGAGAAAATGATAATATGTGACAAAAATAAGTATAAAATGTAATCAAAAAGATAAGAAAATGTAAAAAAATGGTGAAAAATGAGGGACCGTAATAAGTCAGGTAAACCCAACGAATTCAGGCTATTTACTAAAGAAGTAAATATATTTATTATATATATATATTATTTATTTATATAGCAAATGGGGGAATAAAAATGTTTAACTTTAAGAAAAAAGAAGAATCGCCATATTGGGGGTCAAATGGAGTAAAAGGACTAAAAGATGAAAAGACACCAGAAACAAAAAGAATAGTGTTTTTGAGTGTGGTGATTGTAATAACTCTTATTGCAATAATCATGTGTATTGTAAAACTAGTGCAAGAACCTGAAAAGAGAAATAGCATAGAAACATCAGAGATTGCGCGTTCAATGACATATGATAAAGTAAATACAGGAGAAGAAGCAGTAAATGGAACAGATAATGTTAAGTTTGATGCATTCTTTTTACGTGACTTAGATGGTGACGGATATGCAGAGGGTATTAGAGGAACATGTAAAGAAGTTGGAAAAGAAGATACTTTATACATGGAATTAAATGTTCAAACTGCGGGAGTGTTAAAAGATGCAAAAATCGCATTAAATGGAAAAAACTTTTATTTACAAACAGCATTACCAAAAGACCAACAATTAAAAGAAAATTATATAAGTAATAATACAAAAATTTTAGAGTTCAACGAAATTTCTAATGGAACTCAAAAATTAATAACAGGAGTTGTTAGAAGTGGAGATTATACATATTCTTCTGGAAAAACTCAAGCAATAGGAAATGATATAAATAAATATAGTGTAGAAGACAATTCTGTAACATTAATGGGAACATATGTAACAGACGAAGGAGAAGAAATAGCAATAAGTAAGACAGTTCCATTTACAGTGGATTGGTATGGAAAGACAAGTGCAAGTATATATTCAACCTATCAAACTCAACAAGTAGAAGAAGCAATAGATACAGAAAAGAATACATTTACAATGAATTTTGATATTACTACTAGTGAGGATTTAAAGCAATTGATATTAAGCAAGTTAGCAGTAAGTGGAACAATTCCTAGTTTAAATGGATATGACGCAACAGAAGTAAGATTGCTAAATAACACAGATGCGTTTAATTATGATGAAGAAACAAAAGAATTTTCAATAGAAAAACAAGCAGTGACTGATGAAAATGGAATAGTAACAAGTTCGATTTCAAGAAATAATACATACAAAGTACAAGTGGTATATCCACTAGAAGCATACCAAAGCATCGGAGCAACAGAAGTAAGCATAAGTATACCAATACAAGCATATTACGAAGGCTATAACAATCCAAATAAAGAATTTAGTAACCCATATAAATCAAATGTTGTAAGAACAACAATTGTTAAATACTTTAGAAATCCATCTGAAACGCAATCAAACTTTTCGGTGACTGTAGGTGAATATATAAATTCTCCATATTGGAGTAATGTTGTTAAGAAAAATAAACCATTAAGATTATATAATGGAAAATCTGCAAAAGAAACTAATGATGTATATACAGTAACTTGGAGAGCATATGTAGGAACAACGGAATCTACAGATTCATTGATTTTAAAAGAAAATGTAACAGATAGTTTTATAAAAAATAATGGTTCAGAAGAAAGTATGGATGGAATTACAAATTACAAAGGAATTTATTTTGGTAATATAAAAAACATGTTGGGAGAAGATGGATATATCAAAGTATATGATGATGAAACAGATGAATTGCTTGAAACCTTTGATAAAACAAATGTAAATAAATATTCAAGGAGTAATCCATATAAGTATGAAAAACTGATAAAGAAAATTAGGATAGAAACAAGTAGTACAACAAAAGATACAAGTTTGTATATTTATCATGTAAAAGAATTAGATGATGATGCAATTATAGAAAAATACGAAAGAGAAGAGTTTGACAATTTGCAATATATCAAATCTGAATTAAATGCATACAGAGGAAATTCTCAAGTAAAGGTTTCTAACAAAGCTAGATATATATCTTCTATGTCAATTGCAGATATTGAATTAAGCAAAGATATATTATCAACCCAAGAAACTGAAAAAAATTTAAAAATGTTTATAAGAACTCAGTGCAGTGAAGAAAGAAATCTTGAGAAATGGACAAATGGAACATTTTTGGTAAAATTGCCAGAAGAAATATTAGATGTTGAAATAAGTGATATTTCTATAAATGATGGAGAAGTAAAAATAACAAATTATGAAGTAATTGAACAAAGTGGAAATAAATTTATAAAAGTAACAACAAAAAATGATAATGAAGTAGATTATATTATAACACTTAACTTGAATATTACACCAAACCCAAGAGAGGCATCTGTGACAAAAAATATAGAACTATATGCAAGTAACGAAAATGCGAATGATTATTATTACAAAGAAAAAGATATTTATGATGTAAATAACAATTTAAATACAACCGAAGATATAAATAAAACAACTAAAGCAATTACTTTTGTTGCACCAAGTTCTTTATTAACAAACCAAATAGCAAGTGATTATGATGAAAAAGGAAATACAGTTATTTCTCCACAAATTGCAGAAATAAAACCTCAGATAGCAACTGTAGACCAAGAAATGGAAGAGAAAACTGCTAAAGTAGGAGTAGTAATAAGAAATAATTATTCAAATACAATTAGTGAAATTACAATACTAGGAAAAATACCTTTTGAAGGGAATACTTATACTTTAACAGGTAATGATTTAGGTTCACAATTTACAACAAAGATGATAAATGCAGGAATTCAGTTACCAGAACAGGTTATTAATGTGGCTAAAGTATATTATTCAGAAAATGAGAATCCAAGTAAAGATTTAACTGATGAATCAAATGGTTGGAAAACTGCAGAACAAGTGGAAAATTGGGACAATATAAAAACATATATAATAGACTTAAGTTCATATGTGATGCCACAAGGTGAAGAATTAATATTTAATTATATTATAAAAATTCCTAATGGAATAGATTATAACAAAGTGGCATATAGTCATCATGGTGTGTATTTTAGTTTAGATACAACAGAAGGAAAATATCAAACTCAAACACAATCAAATAAAATTGGATTTAAAATTGCAGAAAAATATGACTTGCAATTTACTAAATATCAAGTAAATAAAGATAAAGTAGTTCCTGGAGCAACTTATAAAATTACGGGAGATGGAGAAACAGAAGGAAAAACAGCTACAACTGATGAAAATGGAGTTTTAATATTTAAAAATTTATATGTTGAAAAAGCGTATATAATAGAAGAAATAAAATCTCCTTTAAACTATGAATTAAATACAGACACTATCAAAATTATAGGACATGTTGAAAATAATACATTAAATATTGAAAAACTTCAGGGAACTGTAAAAGATGATGTTATTAATGTTGAGAAAAAACAGGACGAAAATTATAAAGTTGTATTTAAAGTTGAAGATGAAATTAAAGCAAGTTTAAAAATTGCAAAAAAACAAAGAGGAACAGATACCGCAATAAAAGGTGCAAGATTTAAAATAACCGGAAATGGACTACCAGCAAATGGTAGAATAGTATCTACTAATAGCAAAGGGATAATAGAGACAAATGGATTGAAAATAAATGTTACATATGATTTGGCTGAATTAAGTGTAAAAGATTACTATTTAGCAGACCCTATAAAGTTTAAAATAGTAAATAATGGTGGAAATTATGAACTACAAATATTAAGAGGTTCTACTAGAGAGGATAGTATAACATATGAAAATGATATTCCAGTTATTAATTTAACAATTGATGACGATAAAATTCCAACATATGATTTGGAGATTGTAAAAATTAAAAAGACAATTGATGTAAATGTAAGTGATAAGAAAGGCGAGAATGGTGATTCTACAGAAAACGTTACATATTTACAAGGCGCAAAATTTAATTTATATAAAGATGAGAAGAAGATTGGAACATTTGAAACTGGTGCAGATGGAAAATTTATAATAACTGATTTGTACCAGTATATAGATAAAAAGAATGAAAAGGCAACATATACATTAAAGGAAACTTCTGCTCCAGATGGATATGCGAAAGTAAAAGATATTACTTTTAAGGTTCAAGCAGAAGATGGAACATTGAAATTTATTAATATAGATAATGATGAGGCACAATATACAGTTAACGATAATATAGTTACTTTGACTATTGCTGATAGTCCATCTTTTAAATTGATTAAGAAAGATGGCGAAACTGGTGAATTGTTGGCTAATGTTAAGTTTGCAATTTATAGTACAGATAATGGACAAAAGCCTGCTACTAACGGCAAAGGTGAAACTTTAGGTGTTAAAGAAAATATTGATGGTAGAGATTATTATGTTTTGAGAACTGATGCTAATGGTGAGATTACTGCTGATTTGCCAGAAGGATATTATAAGGCTATAGAACTTCAAGCTCCTGATAAATATGATATTTCAAACTCTGTTTATTATTTTGGAATTGGTTGTTCTAGCGAGGGAAAAGTTGGACTTAAGGTTGATTGGATAAAGAAGATAGGAGAGCGTTCATCTGATAAGATTACATCCGTAAAACAAACGACAGATGGCGGATATATCGTAGCAGGATATTTCTATTCTGTTGAGATAAACTTAGGCAATGGTATTATACTAAAAAATAATAATGATTTTTATAGTAATGGGATGCTGATAAAATATAATGAAAAAGGAGAGGCGGAATGGACCAAGTATATAGAAGGAAGTGGCAGTGTTAAAATTAATTCTGTAATAGAAGCAAAGAATGGAGGATATATAGTAGGAGGCTGTTTAGAATCTAAAACGATAGACTTAGGTAATGGAGTAACTATAAGTAGTGGTGGAGATAATAATGGAATGATAGTAAAGTATAATGCAGAAGGAGAGGCCGAATGGGCAAAGACAATTGGAGGTAAATCAAATAATAGAATTAATTCAATATCTGAAACGACAGATGGAGGATATATAGTAGGTGGAGAATTTTTATCAAACAATATAAGTCTAGGAAATGGGATAACATTAAGTAATGCTAGGGCAGGTACTGGGTCAATATATACAAATGGAATGTTAATAAAATATAATACTGAACTTGAGACAGAGTGGGCGAAAGCATTTGGTGGAAATCGATATGCAGCTATCCAATCTGCTGTAGAAGTATCAAAAGGAGGATATATAGTAGTAGGAGGATTTTCTTCCACTATATTGGATTTAGGAAATGGTGTAACAATAAAGCAAAATCATAATGGAGATGGCATGATGATAAAATATAATGCAAAAGGAGAAGCAGAATGGGCAAATTCAATAGGAGGATATTTGAATGATATAATTAATTCAGTTGCCGAAACAACAGATGGAGGATATATAGTAGGAGGATATTTTAGCAGCCAAAGGCTAGAACTAGGAAATGATATAAAACTAGGTGGAAGAGATGACGGAATGATGATAAAGTACAACGAAAAAGGAAAAGTTGAATGGGCAAAGGTAATAGGGCAATGTGATGGTGATGAGATAAATTCTATAGCAGAAACGACAGATGGAGGATATATAATAGGAGGACAGTTTAAATATATAAGAAATGGAGAGACATTAATTATCAATGATTCTAATATGGGAACAATAATAAAAATTTCTAGTGTAGAAGTGGCTAATGCAAATTTCTTAAATTGGAAAAGAATTGCAGAGGATTCAGACAGTGAAATTAATTCAATTGTAGGAACAAAAGATGAAGGATATATAGTAGGAGGAAGTTTTTATGGCAAAAGTGTAAATTTAGAAAATGAAATAAAATTGAAGAGCAATGGTTCTTGTAATGGAATGATAATAAAGTATGACTCAAGAAGAAAAATAGAAATGGCAAAGGTAATTGGTGGAAATAAGGAAGATAGAGTTAAAGGTGTTAAAGAAACAGCGGATGGAGGGTATATAGTAATAGGAGATTTTAATTCTAGTACTATAGATTTAGGCAATGGAGTGATATTAAAGAATACTGGAAATTCGGATGGAATGATAATAAAATATGATGAAAATTTAGAGGTAGAATGGGCAAAAACAATAGGAGGAGATGAAGATGAGCAAATTACTTCAATAACTCCAACTATAGATGGAGGATATGTATTAATAGGAAGTTTCGAATCTCAGAATATAGATTTAGAAAATGGAGTTACATTAAATAAGAATAATTTTGAGTCTGCTGAAATGATAATAAAATATAATTCGAAAGGAGAAATTGAGTGGGCAAAAACTGTACTAGGAGAATCAACTTATGATGAAATTAACTCAGTGGTGGAAACAGATGATGGAAAATATGTAATAGGAGGAAGTTTTAAATCTAATACACTAGATTTGGGAAATGGAGTTGTATTAAATAACAATGGTAATTGTAATGGAATGATAATAAAGTATAATTCAAAAGGAGATATTGAAGATACAAAAGTAATAGGAGGAGACCAATATGACAATGTTGAATCTATAGCAAAAACGATAGATGGAGGATATATAGTAGGAGGATGTTTTGAATCAAGTGAAATAAATCTGGAAAACGGGATTATATTAAATAAAATGGAAGATTATAATACTGTTGGAATGATAATAAAGTATAATGCTGAAGGAAAGGCAGAATGGACTAGAACAATTGGAGGAGATACTGGAGTTTTTATTACTGCTGTTACTCAAACGACAGATGAAGGATATATAGTAGGAGGTAATTTTTCATCAAGCAATGTAGAATTGGGGAATGGAGTAACTTTAAGCAAAGATGATGATTTTAGATCAAATGGAATGATAGTAAAGTATAGTGCAAAAGGAAAAGCAGAATGGGCAAAAAGAATAAAAGCAAATACCAGTTATATTACACATATTATAGAAAAAAAAGAAGGAATATATATAGCGGAAGGATATATATCTGCAAATGAGTTGGATTTAGAAAATGGCATAGTATTAAAAAATGATGATACAATTGGTGAAATGATTTTTGAAATAAGCGCTAAAATGAGTTCAACAGAAGTTCAAGAATTGGTGATAGAAAACACAAGAAAGAACTTTAGAATATCAACAGAAGTTCAAGAAGTTGAGGGCGCAAAAGGTGGGACTATTTCTGGAGAAAAAAGTTTATCATATGAGACAGTAAAATATGGAGATAGTAATACTAAAGAAATAAAAATGGTTCCAGATGAAAATTATGAGATAGTAAAAATTACAATCAATGGAGAAGAACAAGAATTTACAGTTAATGAAGATGGAACTTATACATTGCCAACAATTAATAACATTACTGAAGATAAACATATAGTTGTAACATATGCTTTAAAAGATAATAAGATTACAATTAAGAAAATTGATTCCGAAAGTAAACAACCACTTTCTGGTGCAAGATTTACAATAGTTTCAGAATCATATAGCACAGAGGTAGAAACAAATAAACAAGGACAAGCAATAACAAATATACCATTTGGTAAATATACGATTACGGAAACACAAGCTCCAGAAGGATATGAGCTAAATGAAACACCTATTGAAATTGAATTTACTGCAGATGGAAGTCATGAATTTACAATAGAAAACAAAAAATTAGCAAAGATAATAGTACATCATGTAATAAAAGGAACAAATACAAAATTAGCCGAAGATGAAATATATACAGGAAAAGAAGGCGAAAGTTATACAACAACACCAAAACTAGATTTACAAGGATACACGCTAGAGAAAGACACAGAAGGAAATTATATTATTCCAGAAAATGCAACAGGAACATATCAGGCAGGAGAGCAAGAAATAACATATTATTATGTACCACAAAAAATAAAATTGATAGTTCATCATTATATTGAAGGAACAGAAACACCAGTACCACTAAATGATGGAACAACGGCTAAAGATGTAATAATGGAAGGAGTAAAAGGAGAAAAATATACAACACAAGCAATAGATGTTGATAATTTGGGAGAGAATTATACATTAACAGTAGCCCCAAGAAATGCAACAGGAACATATAATGGTCAAGAAATAATAGTAACATATTATTATGCACAGAGAACAGGAAGAGTAATAACACATCATTATATTAGAGGAACTACAACACCAATAAGCAAAGATGTTGAACAAATATTGACTGTTGGAAAAACATATCAGACTAAAGTTGCAGAAAAAATTTTACAAAACTTTGAAGTATCACAAATACCAGAAAATGCAACTGGTAAAGTTGTTGAAGGTGATACAATAGTAACATATTATTATCAACCTAAAAAATATGAATATACAGTTGAATATTACTTCGAGGGAGAAAAAGATGAGGCATTAACTGATAAGTTGCAGGCAGAGTATGGAAGTGAAATAAGTACATATAAAGATAAGGTAAAAGCAAGATATCAATTTTATAAATCTGAAAATTTACCATTAACAATAACATCTAATATTGAAACAAATATAATTAAAATATATTATAAGAAAGTCGCTTATGATATAACAACAGCAGTTGATGGAACAGGAGGGGCAATATCTGGACAGGGAGAGCAACCATATGAATTTGTGTATGCTAAGCAGAATTCGCATAAAGATATTGTAATAACACCAGATAAAGGATATGCAATAAAAGACATAACAATAAATGGAGAAAAAATTCAATATTCTGAAAATGAAGATGGAACAGTAAAATTAGCTAAATTTAAAACTGTAATGGAAGATAAGCATGTTGTAGCAACATTTAGAAAATTATTCTCAATTGTAAAACAAGGAGAAGATGAGGATACTCTATTACCAGGAGCTAAATTTACTATTAAAGACGAGAATGGTAATGACATATTAGATAAAAATGATAATGAAGTAGGAGAAATAGAAACAATTAATGGACAAAAAATGAAAGTTATAACAACAGATTCAGATGGTAGAATTGATATAGATTTAAAACCGGGCAAGTATATCATAGTGGAAGTTCAGGCTCCAGAAAATTATATTTTGCCAGAAAATGAGGCTGATAGAACTTATATTGTTAAAATAGATAAAGGATTAGAAGAAATAAGAAAATTAAAGAAAAATTGGACAAATTATGTTGGAAAAATATTAGAAGTACCAGTAGGACCTTCACCAGTCTCTTTAATAGAACCAAACTCTCTTAATGAAAACAATCAATTTGAAACAAACTGTATGAGAGTTTCTGAAGATAAAGGATTTATATTGACTGGAAGCATGAATGCAGGAATAATAATAGAAGCAGAAGATACAGTAGATAATGAAGAAATTGTAATTACAAATGTTGGAATCAAAGATGGTATTATAGTGCAAACAAATGACAAAGGTAAAGTGAATTTGGTTATACAAATTAAATCTGATAATTCAGAGAGTTTTAATACAATTTATGATGCAATACAAATAGGCACAAATGAATATATGGCTTTTGGTGTATTTACGGGAACAATAACAATACCAGCAGAAGAAACTACTAATGGTAGAACATTAACTATAACGACTAATAGTGATTCTAGTAGTTATATTATAAAATATAATTCAGAAGGAAAAGTTGAATTGTTATCAATATTGGAAAATGATTGTGATAGTCACTGGGGATATATAGCATATAGTAAAAATGATGAATTTATGATTATGAGAGGATTTAAACATTTCGAGGCTTCATCAGAAAATACAGTAACAGGTGAAACAATTACGGTAGATGCACAAGATGAAGAATATGGTGGAAGAATTGCAATAAAATACAATTTAAAAGGAAAAGTAATCTCTGCAAAAGAGCAATTCGCAGGAAATTATATAGAAGGAATGGGTTACTATAATGGGATAGATACAGTTGATGGAGGACATATACAAACTGGTAGCATAGATAATACGATATCAATACCTGCTGAAGATACTACAGATGGAAATCCAATAAACATAGATATTAGTACAGAAGAAGAAAATGACTTAGGAAGTTATGGGGCAGTACTTGTAAAATACAATATAGATGGAAAAGTAGAATATTTAAAAAGAATAGAAAGTACAGATACAAACATCAAAATGTTATCATTTGGAGGAATAAATATTATAGATGATGGATATTTAGGGGTTGTTGAATATTATGATATAAAGAACGAAGAGATAAGAAACGCATTAGTAAAATTTAACAATAACTTAGAGATAATAGATATGATTGATATTGATGAAACAAAATCATCAGATTATATACAAATAGAGCAAAAATTAGATGGAACATATTCAATATTGAACCGAGGAACAATGGAGTTATCAAATTATGAAAGTGAAATTGTTCAAGAAGCGGTACCACCTAAAGAGGCACCAACATTAATAATACCAAATGAGTTGAAAAAATATGAATACAAAGTAGAATATTATTATGATGGAAAATTAGATGAAACAAAAACAGAGATTGCAGAAGCTAAATATAGTGAAATAATTAAAGAATATAAAGACAAAGTAAAAGAAAATTATGTATTAGCTAAAACAGAAAATTTACCATTAACAATAACAAGTGAACCTGATAAAAATGTAATAAAAATTTATTATGCAACTAAAGCAGAAGCTAAAGTACAGTATATAGATAAAACTACAGGAGAAATAATAGAAGAAAATATGGAACAGGGATATGTAGGAAAAGAATTTAAGACAATTGCAAAGAACTTTAAAAGATATGTGCTTGTTCAAGAGCCAGAACAGAAAAAAGTAGAAATGCAACATGAAATAGTGATATTAAAATATTATTACGTACAAGTATCAAGTGGTGTAATAGAAAAACATGTTGATATTAATTCAAGAGAACTACTTGCTAATGAAACTTACGAAGGTTTAGTTGGAGATGAGTACGAAACAAAAGAAAAAGAAATTGATGGATATGACTTAGTAAAAGAAAAATATCCAGAAAATGCAAAGGGAACAATGGAAGAGGATGTAATTACAGTAACATATTACTATGTAAAAAAAGTTACAGTAACAGTTCAGTATATAGATATTGATACAAATGAGAAATTAACAGAAGACAAAGTAATAAAAGGACACGAAGGAGACAAATACACAACAGAAAAGAAAGACATAGAAGGATATGAGTTTGTAAAAGTTACAGAAGATGAAAACGGAAATATGACAAATGATAAAACAATAATATATTACTATAAGAAGGTTGTTGTGCCAGAGCCAGAAGAACCAGAGCAACCAGATGTACCAAGTACACCAGATGCTCAGAAACCTGGAAAAGTAGAAGACAATAAGAATTCAGAATCAGCTAAGAATACTGACCCAACAATTGCAAATACAAGAATACCAAATGCAGGATTAAATAAAGTTGCCTTAGCATTATCAGTAGTTACATTTGGAATGGTTATATTTACGTATATTTCTTATAGAAAATATAAAATCTTAGAAAAAGAATATGGAAGTAAAAAGTAAAAATTGCCAAGAGAACGAGAGATATTGATGAGAGGACGTCAATATCTCTCGTTAATTTTAATATATATTTATAATAATATTTTTGATAAAAATGAATAAAAAATGCAAAAAACAATAAAATAATATTAAAAAACTTTACATTTTGCTCAAATCAGAGTATAATATAGAAGAGAGGTGATAAGATGTTATTGGAATTTAGTGTTAAAAATTTTTTGTCATTTAAAGAAAAAACAACATTTTGTATGGAAGCAGCAAATGGAAACGAAAATGAAGAAAATGTAATAATAGCAGATAATGAAAGAATACTAAAAACAACAGCTTTATATGGAGCGAATGCATCTGGAAAAACTAATTTAATAAAAGCCTTTACATCAGCAATAATGATGGTAAGAAAATCAAGTAACAGGAAAGTAGAAGAAAAACTTTTAGAAATGATGCCATTTGCATTTGATGAGGAAACTATAAAACAGCCATGTGAGTTTGAATTTGTATTTATTGTAAAGGGAAGTAAGTATATATATGGATTTATAGCAGACCAGGAAAAAGTGTATGAAGAGTATTTATATCAGTATTTTTCGGCAAAGCCAACAAGAATATTTGAAAGAACAAATTGTAATGAGTATAAATTTTTACAGAGTGATGAAGGAAAATTGAATACAATAAAAGCACAGAATACGGATAATAAATTATTTTTAGCAACTGCAACGACATGGAATTATGATAAAACAAAAGAGCCATATTTATGGTTTGAAAAAAATATAGACACATATACAGGAGGAATACTATTAAATGATTTTACAATTGAGTCTTTTAGCAAAGATGAAAATGAAGAATTAAAAAAGTTTACGTTAAAATTACTTGAAGAAGCTGATATTGTAATTAGAGACTTTAGTATTGAGATAGAAGAAAGAGATGTTGATAGTAATTTACTAATGTTATTTAAAAATTTAAATATGCCCACACCAGTAATTTCTCAAAAACAAAGAGATGTAAAAATAAAAATGATGCACGAAATAAAAGATGAAGAAGATAATTCGAAAGTATATGAATTGAATTTTATTAATGAATCTTCAGGAACTCAGATTTTATTTTCAATAGCCCCACTTTTAAAGGATGTATTTGAGAATGGAAAAGTATTAGTAATAGATGAAATTGAGAGAAGTTTACATCCAAATTTAGTAGAAATGATTGTAAAATTTTTTCATAATTCAGAAATCAATAAAGGTAATGCACAGCTAATATTTAATACACATGATACAAATTTGCTTTCTCTAGAAATATTTAGAAGAGATCAAATTTGGTTTGCTGAAAAAGATGCAGAGAAGGGAACTACAGACTTATATCCTCTTGATGATTTTTCTGTTAGAAAAACAGAGAATATCCAAAAAGGATATTTGAATGGCAGATATGGTGCTATTCCTTTTGTAGCTACAGGTAATAGCTTATGGGAAGAATAGAAAAATATAAACCTAGAGGTAGAAATAGAAATAATAAAATAAGAAATCCATTAATTGTAATAGCTTGTGAGGGCAAAAATAAAACTGAAGAAACATATTTTAAGAATTATAATTCAAGAAAATGCATTATAAGATTTTCCAAAGGTAATAGTACGGACCCCGTAGGGATTGTAACTGATTTATTAAAGTTTATTGACACAGAAGTTGGAAGAGAGTTTGGAGATAAATATTATGCAGTATTTGATACAGATGTAAATAAAAATTTACAGTTACAAATAGATGAGGCAAAGAGGTTGGCAGAGAAGAATGGAGTTGAATTAATAACTTCAACTCCAACGTTTGAATTCTGGTACTTATTACATTTTGTATATACGACAAAAGTTTATAATTCAAGTGAGGAAGTACTTGAAGAATTGAAAACTAAGATAAATGGATATACTAAAAATATGAATACATATCAACTTGTAAAAGCAAGTACAATTAATGCAATAAATAATGCAAAAAGGGTAGAAAAATATCATAATGATTTAGGACAAGCATTAGATAATGAGAATTGTATTCCTTATACAGGAGCGTATAAAGTTGTTGAAGAATTAATTGAAAGAAATAAATAGATTTTATAGATAAGAAAAATGAAAGGAATCCAAAGTACGGATTCCTTTTTTAGGTGCAATTAATATTTATAGAAAAATATTAATACCGCAAAACCATATAATATAAATGAAAAAAATATTTTAAATAAAAACCGAAAAAATATTCGGAAAAGTATTGCCAAAAAATAAAAAATAATATAGAATAATATAACAAGAAAAAGAAAGGAAGAATTAATATGAAGTTTGTGCACATAGCAGATATGCATTTTGACTCTCCATTTGCAACATTGTCAGACAAAGGTAACTTAGGGGAACAAAGAAGAATTGAGCAGAGAAGGATATTTAAAAAAGTAATAGAATATATAAAAGAAAATAAAATAGAATATTTATTTATTTCTGGAGATTTATATGAACACAAATATATAAGAAAATCAACAATAGAATATATAAATAATTTATTTAAAGAAATAGAAAATACAAAAATATTTATAGCACCAGGTAATCATGACCCAATATTAAAAAAATCATATTATAGTAATTTTTTATGGAATAAAAATGTATATATATTTAATTCAAAAATAGAAAAAATATCAACTGAGGATGCAGATATTTATGGATTTGGATTTGATGATTTTTATTGCACAAATTCTGGAGTAGAAAATTTAATAATAGAAAATCCAGAAAAACTAAATATATTAATAATACACGGAACATTGAATGGAGCTAATTTAGAAGAAATGCAATATAATTCTATGAGTTCCTCAATGCTTGAAAATAAAGGATTTGATTATGTTGCATTGGGACATATTCATAAAAATAATTTTAGTACAAATGGAAAAATAATATATCCAGGTTCAACAATATCATTAGGTTTTGATGAATTAGGTGAACATGGAATGGTAGTTGGAGAAATTAATAAAAACGAAAATGAATTAAAGTTTATAAAATTAGATGAAACAGAATATGTAGAAAAAGAAATAAATTGCACAGAAATAAATTCAATAGAAGAATTAATTGAAAAAATAAATGAAATAAAAATAGACGAAAATAAATTATATAAAATAATATTAAATGGAAAAAGAAATTTTGAAATAAATATATATAATTTATATAAATATGAATTAAATGAAAAAATAATAAAAATAAAAAATAAAACAAAACCCAATTATAATATAGAAGAAATTGCAAAAGAAAATACTTTAAAAGGATTATTTGCAAAAGAAATATTAGAAGAAATTAAAAAAGAAAATTATAATAAAGAAATTATAGAAAACGCATTAGAAATTGGAATGGAAATATTAGAATAAATATTAAATTTAATATTTTAATATTTATATTAGGAGGGATTTATTTGAAAATAAATAAAATAAAAATAAATTCATATGGAAAATTAAAAAATAAAGAAATAAATTTAGAAAATAATTTAAATATTATTTATGGGAAAAATGAAAGTGGAAAATCTACATTATTAAAATTTATTTTAAATATTTTTTATGGTGCATCAAAAAATAAAAAAGGAAAAGATATTTCTGATTTTGAAAAATATAAACCATGGAACTCAGAAGAATATTCTGGAAAATTATCATATGAATTAGACAATAAAAATAAATATGAAATTTATAGAGAATTTAATAAAAAAAATCCAAATATATTTAATGAAAATGGAGAGGACATTTTAAAAGAATTTAATATAGATAAAAATAAAGGGAGTGAATTCTTTTTTGAACAAACTCAAATAAGTGAAGAAATGTTTTTGGCTACATCAGTAGCAATGCAACAAGAAGTAAAAATAGAAAAAAATACACAAAATATATTGATACAAAAAATCTCTAATTTGTTGGAAACAGGGGAGGACAAAATATCTTATAAAAAAGCAATAGAAAAATTAAACAAATTGCAACTTGAAAAAATTGGAACTGAAAGAAGTAGAGAAAAACCAATAAATATTATTCAAAAAAATATTGAAGAGTACGAAGAAAAAATAAATGAATTAAAAAAATATGAGAATTTAGAATATGAATTAGAAGAAGAAAAAAATAAAATAAAAAATAAAATAAATGAAAAAGAAATAAAAAATAATTTATTAAAAGAAATAAAAATAAAAAATGAAAAAAATAATTTAGAAAATGAAAAAATAAAAATAAAAGAAAATATTATTGAAGAAAATAAAAATAAAATAAATTTAATAAATAATAATTTAGAAAAAATAAATAATAAAATATTAGAAGAAAAAAATAATTCAAAAAATATTAATGGAAAATATGAAAAAAATAAATTAAATAAAAAATTAAACTTATTTTTAATAATAAATATTTTGTTAAATATTTTATGGATTTTATTTATTCCAAAAATAATAGAAAATAAAATAATTAAATATATTTTTCTTCTTACGGTACCAACGTATTTAGCTTTTTATATATTTTTGAAAAATAAATTAAATAATAAAATAAAAATAATAGAAAATAATCAAAAAAATAATTTGGAAAAAATAAATAATGAAAAAATAAATATAGAAAATAATAAAAAAATATATGAAGAAAATTTAAATCAATTATTAAATGAAATAAATAAAATAAAAACAGAAAATAATTTTTTAAATAATTTAGAAGAAAATAAATTAATAAATAAATATGAAAAAAATATTAATAAAAATGAAATTAATTATTTATTAAAAATAGAAAATATAAATAATGAAATTAATTTATTGGAAACTGAAATAAATAATTTAAAAATAAAAAATAATAAATTAGAATTACAAAAAGAAAATATTGAACCACAGTTGGAAAATTTATCTTGTTTAGAAGAAGAACTATATTCTTTTAAAGAACAGTATGAAGAATTAAAGAAAAATAATACGAGTATTGAATTAGTAAAAATGTTATTAGCAAGAGCATATGATAATATGAAAAACAGTGTAAGCCCAGTATTTACAGAAAAGTTATCAAAAAATATAGAAACAATAACAAGAGGAAAATATTGTAAACTAAATTTCAATGATGAACAAGGTTTAATAGTCGAATTAGAAAATGGTAATTATATTCCAGCTGAAAGATTAAGCACCGGAACAATTGACCAATTATATTTATCCTTAAGACTTGCGATGTTAGATGAAATATCAAATGAAAAAGTGCCAATAATTTTAGATGAGTCATTTGCTTATTATGATGATGAAAGATTAAAAAATATATTAATTTATTTAATTAATGAATTTAGGAATAGGCAAATAATAATATTTACATGTAGCCATAGAGAAAAAGATATATTATTTGGAGAAAATATTAATTATAATTTTGTTGAAATATAAGCATGCTCTTGAAAAAAGTACCAATATATAGTATAATATAAAACGAATTTAGAGAAAAGGAGAATAATTATGTTTGACAAATTAGAAATTGTAGAAGCAAGGTATGAAGAATTAACTAAATTGATAAGTAATCCAGAGGTAATTGCAAATCAAACAGAATGGCAAAAATTAATAAAAGAACATAGTTCAATAGAAGAAATAGTACAAAAATATAGGGAATATAAAAAAGAAAAACAAAGAATGGAAGATGCTAAAGAGATGATGGAAGACAAGGAACTAAAAGAATTAGCAGAAGCAGATTATTACGAGGCAAAGGAAAATATTCCTCATATAGAAGATGAATTAAAGGCATTGTTAATACCAAAGGACCCAAATGATGATAAAAACATCATTTGCGAAATTCGTGGTGGTGCTGGTGGAGAAGAAGCAGCATTATTTGCAGGAACATTGTTTAGAATGTATTCAATGTATGCAGAAAGAAAACATTGGAAAATAGACATATTAAACGAAAATGAAACAGAGCTAGGTGGATATAAAGAAATATCATTTATGGTCACAGGAAAAGGAGCATATAGTAGACTAAAGTTCGAAAGTGGCGTACATAGAGTCCAAAGAGTTCCAGATACAGAAAGTAGTGGAAGAATACATACATCAACAGCTACCGTTGCAGTTTTACCAGTTATAGAAGATGTAGAAATTGATATAAATCCAGCAGATATAAAGATGGAAGTGTTTAGGGCATCTGGAGCTGGAGGACAACATGTTAATAAAACCTCATCAGCCGTAAGACTTATACATGAACCAACAGGAATAGTTGCTGAATGTCAAACAGAACGTTCACAATTACAAAATAGAGAATATGCTATGAAGATGCTTAGGTCAAAATTATATAACATAGAAAAAGAAAAACAAGATTCAGAAATAGCTAATGCAAGAAAAACACAAGTTGGTAGTGGAGATAGAAGTGAAAAAATTCGTACATATAATTATCCACAAGGACGTATAACTGACCATAGAATTGGGATGAGTATATTCCAAATGGAAAACTTCTTAAATGGAGATTTGGATGAGATGATTGACAATTTAATTGCAGCAGATAGAGCTGAAAGATTAAAAGGAGAAGAAGAATAAATAAAATATACTTTGTATTTTTGATGATAAAATGCAAAGTATATTTTGTATTAAAAATCTATTGCAAAAATTAAAAAAAAGTAATAAAATACAAACAAATATTTGAAAAGAAAGAGAGAAAAAATGGAAGAAATACTAAAAGGGTTAAATGATAAACAATATGAAGCAGTAGTAAATACAGAAGGACCATGTCTTGTAATTGCTGGTGCAGGAAGTGGAAAAACAAAAGTATTAACACATAAAATTGCATATTTAATGGGAGAAAAAAAGGTACTACCTTGGAATATTTTAGCAATCACTTTTACTAATAAAGCGGCAAAAGAAATGAAAGAGAGAATAGAATTATTAGTTGGAGATGCTGCAAAAGATATGTGGGTTGGAACATTCCATTCAATATGTGTAAGAATATTAAGAAAATTTATAGATAGAATAGGATTTGATTCATCATTTATAATATTTGATACATCAGACCAAAAAACTATGGTTAAACAAATTTTAAAAGATTTGCAATTAGATGATAAGATGTTTAGTGATAGGTCTGTAATGTCAGAAATAAGTAATGCTAAAAATGATATGCTAGAGCCAGATGTTTATGCAGTAAAGGCACAAGGGGACTTTAGAAAAGCAAAAATAGCAGAAGTATATGAGATATATCAAAAAAGATTAAAAGAAAATAATGCAATAGATTTTGATGATATAATTAATTATACGATAAAAATATTTATGGAAAATGCAGATGTATTAGAATATTATGCAAATAAATTCCAATATGTTTTGGTAGATGAGTATCAAGATACAAATAAATCTCAATTTACATTAGTAACAATGTTAGCATCAAAATATGGAAATATTACAGCTGTTGGAGATAATGACCAAGGTATATATAGCTTTAGAGGAGCTGATATATCAAATATATTAAATTTTGAAAAAGATTTTCCTGGAACTAAGATAATAAAATTAGAGCAAAATTACAGATGCACAGGTAATATTTTAAAAGTTGCAAATGCAGTAATAAAAAACAATGAAGTTAAATATGACAAAAAATTATGGACAGAAAATGATGTTGGAAATTTACCAAAAGTATTCTCCGCTGATAATGAATATGAAGAAGGTAGATATATAGCAGAACAAATAGAACATCTTATAAGAGAAGAAAAATACAAATATTCAGATTTTGCAGTATTATATAGAATGAATACACAATCAAGAGCAATAGAAGAGATACTAAGAAGAGAAGATATTCCATATAAAATTGTAGGTGGATTAAAGTTCTATGAAAGAAAAGAAATAAAAGATACAATTTCATATTTAAGATTAATACAAAATCATGCAGATAATTTGAGTTTAAATAGAGTAATAAATGAACCTAAAAGAGGAATTGGAAAAACAAGTTTGGATAAAATTGCTCAAATAGCAGAACAAAATAATATATCAATGTATGAAGTCATAAAAAATGCTGATGTATATGGATTAAATAGGGTATTTTTAAATTCTAGGGAATTCATAGATTGCATAGAAAATATATCTGCTAAAAAAGATGATTACACTATTTCCGAATTAATACAAAAAATATTAAAAGATACAGGCTATACAAAAGCATTAGAAAATGAAAATACGATAGAGGCAGAGAACAGAATTGCCAACTTAGAAGAATTTTTAAATGTTGCAGTAGAATTTGAAGAGGAATCGGCAGATAATGGATTAAGTGATTTCTTAGAAGGAATAACATTATCAAGTGATTTAGATAATGTAGAAGAAACCGACGAATCTGTAACATTAATGACATTACATAGTGCAAAAGGACTAGAATTCCCAGTAGTATTTTTAGTAGGAATGGAAGAAGGAATATTTCCAGGGTATAAATCAATAGGTGAACAGAAAGAATTAGAAGAAGAAAGACGTTTGTGTTATGTTGGTGTAACAAGGGCAAAAGAAAATTTATTTTTAACAAATAGTAAGCAACGTACAACATTTGGTTCAACAACACATAATCCACCATCAAGATTTTTACAAGAAATTCCTAAAGATTTATTAGAGGGATATGATGATGCAATCTCAACAATGCCTAAGAAAAATGACATATTTGGAGATAGCAATTATACTTGGAGCTATGGTAGCAAAAATAATGGAAACATTAAAACTTATAAAGCAACAGAACCACAATATGCAACTGCAGCTGCTGGAATTGATAAGAAAAGTGAAGGCTTTGCATTTAGAACTGCAGAAAGTTTCTTAAATAATATAGGTAAAAAATCAACAAATAATAATATTGATTTTTCTTCTTATCAATCAGGTGCAAGAGTATATCATAAAAAATTTGGAGAGGGAACAATTAATTATGTTGAACCTGAGGGAGAAGATTTAAAAGTTGATATTAATTTTGATAAAGTTGGACATAAACGTTTGATGGCAAAATATGCAAATTTAGAAATATTATAAAAAGGCCGAGAATATTGAAAAACAGTATTCTCGGTCTTTTCTTAAGAAGGCTACAATATAAAATATTGATTTGTGTTTGTTATATGCAAAAAGCATTTAAGAAAAAACGTATTATTGAATATAGTATTAAAAAAATATTTATGATATTATTATTTTAATATAAGAAAGGAGAGATTGGTATGGAGTCTACACCTATGAAAATTTTAATTATAGAAGATGATATTAATGATTGTAACAATTTTATTAATTGTGTAAAAAAGAGAAAAGATATAGAAATTGTTGCAATAACAGATTCTGATATAGAAGGACTAAAATATGTAAAGACTAAAAGTCCAGAAGGAATTATATTAGATTTAGAATTAAATAATAGCACAAGTGGGAGTATGGATTCTTTAGAATTCTTATCTGAACTTAAAAAATTAAAATTAAATTATGAACCAATAGTAATTGTAACTACACATGTGAATTCAAAAAGAACTTATCAAATATTACATAGAAATGGAGTGGATTTAATTCTTTATAAAGACCATCCGAAATATTCACCAAATCTTGTTTTAAATCATTTTATAAATTTAAGACAAATTCCGATAGAAGTATCTGGGATGTCTGTAGCAGAATTGATAAAAGAAAGTAAAGATAAAATTTCTGATTGCATAAATCGTGAGCTGGAATTAGTAGGCGTAACTTCAAATTTAAAAGGTAGGAAGTATATTCATGATGCAATTTTATATATGATTGAAAATGAAGATAGTGATGTTAATGTAATAAAATATTTATCTAATTTATATAAAAAACCAACACCTACAATCACAAATGGTATACAAAATGCAATTTACCACGCATGGAGAGCTTCTCCAATTGAAGATTTAACAAGATATTATACTGCAAGAGTAAATTATGAAACTGGAATACCTACAACAATGGAATTCTTATATTATTATAGAGATAAAATTAAAAATATGATTTAAAATATGTCGAAAAAGTTGTCAAAGAGCTTAGCTTTTTGACAACTTTTTGTATAGATACAATTTTTTTGAACATAATATTTCTATATAATAAATTAGAAAGGGTGATTTTTATGGCAGATTTAAATCAAATAGAATTACAACATTTAAGACATTTGATTGGAGCTCATGAAACTGCATATCAAAAATTAAATGCATATTCTGGTCAAGTTCAAGATGCGCAATTAAAGCAGATGTTTACTAAATCAGCACAAGATGCACTAAACACCAAACAAAAACTTATGAGTTTTTTAAATAATTAATTTAAAAAGAGAAAGGAAGATTGAAAATGGATGAAAAAACAATGGTAAATGATGTGCTAGGAAGTGTAAAGGCAGATTTAGGGGCATATCAAACAGCAATTTCAGAATCAGAAAATATGCAACTTCGTCAAACATTCCAACAAATAAGAAATAGTGATGAAAGTTTTCAGTATGAATTATTTAAAGTTGCAAATGCTAAAGGATATTATAAACCAGCACAAAAGGCATCAACAATAGAAGTTGAAACAGTAAAAACTGAATTGCAACAAGGATAAAGATGAAAAAGAATGGCAAGAATTTTCTTGCTGTTTTTTTGTACTGATTTTTATTGTGAGATAAACAGAGCAAAAAAAAGAAATAGTGAGAAAAACAAAGGAAAGTGATATAAAAGAGCATTTGAGAAAAATTGCTAAAAAAGAGACATCTATTATACAATTTAAAAAAATGTGAACAGGAGAGAATATAATGTTTAAACAAATATTAGTATTTGCAAGAAAGTCAATGAAGCTTACGATACTTATAGCTGCTTCTATATTCCTAATAATATGTGCAGTAGCATTATTTTTTAAACCAATATATAGTGTAACTATAAACGGAGAAACTGTTGGTTACAGTAAAGATAAAAGTAAATTACAAAGTAAGATAAATAAATATATGGAAGATGGAGATGGAGAAGGAAATAATCATATAGCATTTGTTCAAATTGATAATTTACCAGAATATAAAATGTGTTTATTAAAAAGAAATATAGTCACAAATGATGATGAGATTTTTGACAAAGTAAAAGAATCAGGTGTGATTTATTATAGATATTATGCGGTATTAGAAGGAGAAGAAGAAAAGGCGTATGTTGGCGAGTTTTCGCAAGCAGAAGATATTATAAATAAGTTAAGAGAAAAAAATAGTGATAATATAGACCAAATATCAATTATGGAAATGTATGATACAGAATTAAAGGATTTTGCAGAAGTGGAGGCAACAGTTGCTGCATTATACCATGAAAAAGTAGTAGTTCAAGAGCCAGTTAAGAAAGTTGCAGTTGGTAAAGTTAATACTTCAATGAATATATCTTATCAAAAAGTTCCATTAAGTTTAAATTTAATTAGACCAATTTCTGGAACAATTACATCTAGATTTGGTGTTAAGAGTAGTATTAGGTCAAGTAATCATACTGGTCTAGACATAGGAGCTCCAAAAGGTACTCCCGTAAAAGCTGCGGCAAGTGGAACTGTAACTTTTGCAGGATATAAGGGTTCATATGGGTATTTAATTGTCATATCACATGGAAATGGTATTGAAACTTATTATGGACATTGCAGTAAATTATATGCATCAGTTGGAAAAACAGTAAGCCAAGGTGAAGTTATTGCAGCCGTAGGAAGTACAGGGAATAGTACAGGCCCACATTTACACCTAGAAATAAGAGTAAATGGAGTGGCATATAATCCACAAAATTATTTATATTAAAATACATACAAAAATTAAAAAGTGGGATAAACTTTATATATAAATAAAGCTAATCTCACTTTTAATATTTTATACAAAGTATAAAATACAATTAATAATAGCATTATTCTCAAAAATAGTTCTGCCATATTCATTTAGTATACCTTCAATGTAGTTTGAATTAGAAATTTGTGTTCCAAATTCAGAAAAAACATTTTTCATATAGTCAAACAAAATAGGATATGTTTTTGTATTTAAGTTACATAAATAATATGTATTTTTGTATAAAGCTAAAGAAAAATCCATTGAAAATTCTCTTAAATTTAAATCAGAAAGAGTATTTAGAAATGTGCATAATGCAACAAACTCATCGAAATTTTTGAATTTTATAATAAATGAATTTTGATTAGTAGGATTTGTTGCAAGTTCATCAACTAATTTTGTAATAATAAAAATATATTCATGGTTTGATGACATTAGTGCTTCTACAAGTAATTTAGAATCATCACTTTTAAAGCCAAGTTCCTCTTCTGCTTGTTGTAACATTGTTTGCAATAATTTTTGAGAAGATGGAAAATTATTAAAAGTAATTTGTTCTGCTTCTGATATATCAAAGGATTTTATATCTTGTAGATTAAGAACAACTTTTATTTTTGTATTTGTTATTTTTTCAAATTTCATTTGAAACCTCCAATATTTATTAAGTATATTATACTACTAAATAAAACATATTTAAAGGAACAATTTTTGGTAAAAAAACTGAGATAATACTTGAAAAAAACACAAATACAAGATATAATAGTAACACAATATAGGGGACCTTTCTAAAAAGAAAGGAAAAGATAAATGGCAATAAAAATGAAAGAATTACCAGATTCAGAAAAACCATATGAAAAGTTAGAACAATATGGTGCAAAAGTATTAACAAATGCGGAATTATTAGCAATAATAATAAAAACGGGAACTAAAGATGAAACAGCTGTAGGTTTAGCTCAAAGAATCTTAAAACTTAACACTGAAAGTGAGGACAATCTTAAATTTTTAACAAATCTAACGATAGAAGAATTTACAAAAATAAAAGGTATTGGAAAAGTAAAAGCAATTCAGTTGAAAGCTGTATGCGAGTTAGCAACAAGAATTAATACAGTGGCAAGTTATAAAGAAAAGGTAATATTATGTCCAAAAGATATTGCAGAAATACTAATGGAAAAGATGAGATTTGAGGAACAAGAGATATTAAAAGTAGCGATGTTAAACAACAAAAACAAACTAATAAGAATAAAAGATATTGCAAAAGGTGGAGGAAACTTTGTAACAACAACTATAAAAAGTGTATTAAATGAAGCAGTAAAAATTGAAGCTTCTAAAATAATATTAATACATAATCATCCAACAGGAGATCCTACTCCAAGTAAGCAAGATATTGAATTTACTCAAAATGTAGAACAGGCATCACAAATACTTGGAATACAATTATTAGACCATGTTGTTATTGGAGATATGAGATATACAAGTATCTTTTCACTACGAAAAAAGTTAAAATCAGCTGAAAAGAAAGGAAAGAATTAGAATGAACTTTTTATCATTTAACTCTAAAGATATAGGGATTGATTTAGGAACAGCAAATATATTAGTAACAATAAAAGGAAAAGGAATAGTAATAAGAGAACCATCAGTTATTGCAATTGATGCCAAAACTAACGAAATACTTGCAACAGGATTTGAGGCCAAAGAAATGTTAGGTAGAACACCAAAAGAGATTAATGCAATAAGACCATTAAAAGATGGAGTAATAGCAGATTTTACTGCAACTAAATTATTGTTGAAAAATTTGTTAGATAGAGTTTGTAAAAGATATAATGCAATAAGACCAAGGATTCTAGTAGGGGTACCATCTGGGATTACAGAAGTAGAAGAAAGAGCTGTTGAAGAAGCTATATTGCGTGCAGGAGCTAGAGAAGTTTATTTAATAGAAGAACCAATGTCTGCAGCTATTGGAGCTGGAATAGAAATAGAAGAACCAAGTGGAAACATAATTGTAGATATTGGAGGGGGAACAACAGAAGTTGCTGTAATATCTTTAGGAGGAATTGTAATTAGTAATTCAATAAGAATTGCTGGAGATGAGCTTGATGAAGATATAATCAATTATGTAAAAAAAGAGTTGGATCTTGCTATAGGAAATGAGACTGCTGAGCAAATAAAAAAAGAAATTGGATGTGCTACACCATTGATGACACAAATGTCTATGAAAATTAAAGGTAGAGATTTAAATACAGGATTACCAAAAACAGAAATTATAACTTCTGACCAAGTAGAACATGCAATGAAAGAATCTATAAATCAAATTGTAGAAGTGGTAAAAATAACGTTGGAAAAAACACCACCAGAATTAGCTTCTGATATTATGGAAAAGGGTATTATTCTATCTGGCGGAGGTGCTTTAATTCAGAATCTGGATAAATTAATAAGCGCTGAAACAGGCATGCCCGTATATGTTACAGAAGAGCCATTAGATTGTGTTGTAAAAGGAACTGAAAAAACTTTACAGGATATAGAAAAATTAAGAACAATTTTATTGAATTCAAGAAAGAGAAGATAATATATGGAAAGAGATAAAAAGAGTGGAATTATAGGTATTATAATAACTATAATAATATTAATTATATTAGTTATATTGACAAACACTAATTCAGAGAATATATCTGGATTTGAAAATGTTGTAAGTAAAGTTGTAATGCCAATAGAGAATGGATTAACATATCTAAAAAATAAAGTAAATAACAATGATAAGTTTTTTGAGAATGTAAATGAATTAAAATCAGAAAATGAAACATTAAAACAAAAGAATAGTGAATTAGAGCAACAATTAAGAGAATATGAAATAATGAAAAATGAGAATGAGCAATTAAAGGAGCAACTTAATTTAGCCGAAAAATATGGACAATACACAACAGTTCCAGGAACAATAATTGCGAGGGATATAAGTAATTATTCAAAAACGCTTGTAATAAATATAGGTAGTGATAATGGAATAAAAGAAAAAATGACAGTAATTGCCGATGAGGGTCTTGTTGGATATGTAGTTTCTACAACAGACAAAACCGCTAAAATTCAAACTATAGTGGATAGTGCAAGTGCAACTAGTTGTATTGCAAGTTCAACTAGAGATACAATGATTTGCAAAGGAACTATAGAAAATAAAACTGTTTTAAGTGCTTCTAATATTGAAACAGATGCTAGAATAATACAAGGGGATAGTGTAGAAACTTCTGGCCTTGGTGGAATTTACATGAAGGGAATACATGTAGGAAAAATAAAAAAAGTTAATGAAGGTTCTAATAAAACTGATTCATATGCGACGATTGAAACAGCGGTAAATTTTGAAAAATTGGAAACAGTTTTAGTAATAACAAATCAATAGAAAGGTATTTAAAATGAAGAAAATATTAATACACATTTCGTTAATTGTTACATTTGTAGTAATATATTTGTTAGAATCTATATTTTTTAGCCATTTTACTATTGCAGGAATAATGCCGAATGTTTTTGTAATTTTAATGTTATTTATAGGCTTATATATGGGTCGTACGATGGGATGTATTTATGGAATAGTGTTTGGAATATTTATAGATATTTGGATTGGAAAAAGTATAGGGATTACTTCTGTAGCATTAGCCTTAATTGGTGTAATAAGTGGAGTTTTAGAAAAGACGCTTTCAAAAGATAGCAGAATAACTGTTTTGTTAATGGGTGTATTTACTACAATGATTTATGAAGTATTTATATATGTGTTACAATATATAATCTTTGGAACAAACTTAGAAATACTAAATTTCATAAAGATATTATTAATAGAAGTTGTTTATAATATGTTATTAATAATAATTTTGTATCCGTTAATAAGCAATGTAGGATATGAAATTGAAAATGAAGTAAAAGGCGATAGAATTTTAACAAGATATTTTTAATAAAGAAAGATGGTGTAATGTTGAACAAACGAATAAGTTTTGATGAAGAGGGAAAAGAACAAATAAATATTAGATTTAATATAATAAATGTTATAGTATATTTAATTGGAATTGTATTAATTGTTCAACTATTTAATTTACAGGTAGTTCATGGAGAAAGTTATAGGGAACAATCTAATACTAGACTTTCTAGAACGACAACTATAAAAGCTGCAAGAGGTTCAATATTGGACAGGTCTGGTAATGAATTTGCAGGAGTAAAAACAGAGAATAATATTGAAATATATAAAACAAATATATCTAATGAAGAATTAAACAAATCAGTATTAAATTTGGTTAATTTAATGGAGCAATATCAAATATCATATTCTGATACATTTCCAATAAAAATCAATCCATTTGAATTTACTATAGAAGGTGAAAAATTAGCTGAATGGAAAAAGAAGTATAAAATTGCAGAAGAAGCAACTGCAGAAGATGCTTTCTATAAATTTAAAAGTAAATACGAAATAAGCAGTGAAAATGTGGAAGATACGAGAAAAATTATTTCTATGAGATATTTAATTGCAACAACCGGATACAGTGCAACAAAATCAATTACTATTGCAACCAATGTAAATGAAGAAGTAGTTGCGCAGATAAGCGAAAGGAATAGTGATTTTCCGGGAATTAGTATTTCAACAAATGCTGCCAGAACATACTTAACAGGAAGTTTAGCGGCACATGTTATTGGATATACAGGAAAAATTAAAGAAGAAGAATATAATCAAAATAAAGATACATATAGCATAGATGATATAATTGGAAAAACAGGTATTGAATATATATTTGAAAAATATCTTAAAGGAAAAGATGGAGAAAAGCAAGTAGAAATGTCTGTTAATGGTACAATAACGGGAGAGAGTGTTACTCAAAATGCTATTGCAGGAAGTGATGTTGTACTTACAGTAGATTCTAATTTGCAACAAGTTACAGAAACAGCTTTAGAAAATTGTATTAATAAAATTAGAAGTGGTGGTTTTTCACAAACTTATGATGCGCAGGGTGGGGCTGCTGTTGTAATGAATGTAAATACAGGAGAAGTGTTAGCGACAGCCAGTTATCCAACATTTGAACCCCAATGGTTTGTTGGAGGTATATCACAAGAAAATTGGGCATATTTAAGAGATGATTCAAGACATCCTCAATTGAATAAAGCAACACAATCTACATATGAACCTGGTTCAACATTTAAAATGGTTACAGCAATAGCAGGTTTAGAAACAGGAGCGATAACTACAAAAGAAAAGATAAATGATACAGGTGTTTATAGAAAATATAATAGTGAGTGGAAATGTTGGTATTATACGAGTTATCATAGAGGACATGGATATCAAAATGTAACACAAGCATTGCAACATTCATGCAATTACTTTTTCTATGAGACTGGTGACAGAATGGGAATAGATAATTTATCTAAATATGCATTACATTTTGGACTAGGAAAGAAAACAGGAATAGAATTACCAAATGAAAAAGAAGGAGCAGTTGCTTCTAGAGAGACATATGCTAAACTTAGAAATAATGGAAAAATTGGCCCAGGAGATGTATTAAATGCTTCTATTGGACAAGGAGATAATAATTTTACTCCTATGCAAATTGCTAAATATATATCATCAATAGCGAATGGTGGAACTGTAGTAAAACCAACAATTGTAAAATCAATTCTAAATTCAGATGGAACAGAAGTATCAACAGAAGAAATTGAAAAATATTCAAATGAAAAATTGGGATATGAGGATGTTGATGATGGTATACAAATAAGCCCAGAGAGTATAAATGTTGCTAAAGAAGGTATGAGAATGGCTGCTAGCGAAGCCGGAGGAACAGCGTATAACATCTTTAAAAACTTTACTCAAGAGGTAGCGGGAAAAACTGGTTCTGCAGAAGCGGGTAAAGACAAAAATGGAAATGATTTAGTTAATGCGTGGTTTGTATGTTTTGCGCCGTATGAAAAGCCAGAAGTAGCTGTTGTAGTAATGATTGAAAATGGTGGCCATGGAAATTATGCAGCAGAGGTAGCTAGAGATGTTCTTACACAATATTTTGGAATGAATGAATCAACAGAAGTTAATGAGTCTTTGACAGCTACTCCATTTGTTGAACAAATTAGATAAAAATGTTGTATATGTGAAAGGATGTTGAAAATGAGTAGTGTTAGTATAAATTTAAAAACAGATGAAGTAGTAATAAAAATTGATGATAATGCAACACAAACAGAAATAATTGAAGAATTAAATTTAAAATTAAAAGAACTAAAAAAAATGTATAAAGCAGAAAAAACTCCAATTAGGGTTACAGGAAAAATTTTAACTAATAAAGAATTAGAAGAGTTAGAAAAAATTATAAAAAATAAAATAGATGTAAATGTAAGTTTTGATACGCCCACAACCTTAGGGCTACATAGCATTACGCGAAGTTATAAAAAAGATGTGGGGACATCAAAAACAACATTTCATAAAGGTTCACTTCGTTCTGGACAAAAGATAGAAGTTGAAGGAAGTATAGTTATAATAGGTGATGTTAATTCTGGAGCAGAAGTTATAGCTGCAGATAATATAGCTGTTATAGGAACGCTTAGAGGTTTAGCACATGCAGGAGCTAAAGGAAATAAAGAAGCCATAATAGCAGCTAGTACATTAGATGCAGTGCAAATACGAATTTCTAATATCGTTAGGGAATTCGATATGGATGAAGAATTTGTATATGATAATGCGTATATATTTGTTAAAGATAATGAAATAGTAATTGATTAAAGGGCTGAGAGTTTCAGTCCTTTTTGTTAACTAATTAACAGCAATACTAAAGCCAAAAATAATCCTTCGTCTTTTACTTCTTCTTTATATAAGAAAAATAATAAACTAAGAATAAGCACATCATCAAAATAAAGTTTTATACCAAATAAATCAAGCCAAGCATTTTCTTCTTTTGGAGGACTAATTGATGGCTTGTTTTGAGCTGTTTTGGGAGGAACAGGTGGTTCTTGGACATAATTAGGGTAATAGTAAGGAGAAGATACAGGTCTATATCTATAATATGGATTTTTATAAAAAGGATTATAATATTTAAAGATGGGCATTTTATTATTATTCCTTTCTTTTGGTATTATCATCATTCATGAATTTTGCAATTTCAGAAATATTTAATAGATTTACATATTGGTCAAGTTTTTCTTTTTTACTATCACGCAAATAAGGTTTTAAAGAGTATAATAGGTTTGCACGAGGGTCATTTTTATTATTCATATTTTCCATTATAGATTTCATTTTCATAATTGTGTTCATATCTAAATTAAAGTTATTACTAGATTTATTAGAATTTGGAGTATTAGAATTTAACATATTTCCAAGATTGTTAAGCATTTCGGGAGAAATATTATTAAAAGGAGATTCAGAGTTAGTGTTAGAGTTAGAATTATTATTGTTCTGAATATTTTTCATCATATTTTTAATATCATCAGGAATATTACCACTGTCAACCATTTTTTTTACATTTGCAAATAAATCGTCCATGTTCGTATTAGACATACAATCACCTCTAAATAGTTTATGTTATATATTTTTATTATATGTTAAAAAAATGCATATGTGAATTTTAACAAAATTATGTAAATTGTTTACAATAGGCTCAAATGATGATATAATAATATTACTATACATATAAAAATGCAGAAAAATTTTATGCATTTGTTATAGTAAACTTCTACTATGTATGGTAAAAAAGTTTTAAGGAGGACATAAAATGAAACAAGAAGACTTAGAAGACATTATTATAAAGATGTCAAGAAACCGGAAAAACTTTGGTGAGTACAACAAGGTGGTGTTGGTAGGAACGATTGAAGAAAAACCTACTAGAAAAAATAATAAATTTTTTTCAACAACAATATCTGTTGAAAGACCAAGTGGAATAGTTGACAACATTCCTTTGGAAATAAATGAGAAAAAACTTATTTCCAAAGGAATAAAGAAAGGTAGTCTTGTAGAAATACAAGGTGACTTTAAATCTTATATGAAGCAAGGACATCGAGAGATGTTTTTAAATGCGAGAGAGGTAAGAAAAATAGAAGGTTTGGATGAAAATCCATCTTTGATATATCTGAGAGGATATATTTGTCACGAGCCGTATTATCATGAAACAGCTACAGTACATAAATGCATCACTGCATTCACATTGGCAATTCCAAGAAATCCTGATAATAAAAGGAGTAAGGCAGATTATTTGCAATGCTTGGCTTGGGAATGTGATTCGCAAATGATAAAAAATTGCCAAGTAGGGCAAGAAGTAGAGCTGTATGGAAGAATACAGAGTAGACACTTTTACCCAGGCAATGACATGAATGTAGAGCCAGTAAAGGTGTGTGAAGTATCAATTTACAAGCACCAGGTATGGCTGTTATAAAAAAATAGTAGAAGAAACGGGAGGGAGAACAATAATGTTCTCCCTCTTAAAACATTATATAGTTAATAAAATAAATTGAAAAAGTATTGACAATAAAAAAGTAAAATGGTAAAGTAAAAGTATAGAAAAAAAGTTAAACAGTCAAAACATCCCTCTTGACTGTAAAAAAACAAAAGAAAGAGGAGGAAAATAAAAATATGAAAAATACAAACAAAGTAGTGGGAGGAGTCTTGCTATTAGCAGTAATATTAGTAGCAATAGCATATGCGGCAATAACAAATGTAACATTAAAAATAAATGGTACATCAAAATCACAAGCCAATCAGACAAATTTTGTAGTGCAATTTGTAGGAGAGCCAACAACAGGAGGAAAAGGAACAACGACAGCAACAATAAATACAAGTAAAAGAACAGAAGGAACAATG
>CAKPLQ010000011.1 GCA_934167685.1 uncultured Clostridia bacterium
CCAAAAGCCTTTTTAGTAATAATTCTAGCATCATAAACCAAAATTACACCAGCTAATAAAATAAGTACACCTATTAATCTTCCAATTATTTGTAACATAATATCAACATCCTTTTCTCTGCCAATTGCTGTTTCTGTACCAGCAATAGCAATAATTTAAATTTCTATTCTTGAACTAAACTTCTCTTTTACCAAGTCATTTAGTTTTGCATTTTTTTCTTTTTCAAGTAATGGGTCATCTTCCATAATTTTTAAAGCTAATTTTTGTACCTTTTTCAAAACTGCTATATCTTCAAACAGATTAGCAATTTTAAATTCTGGAAGTCCATGTTGTTCTGTCCCAAAAAAGTCTCCAGAACCTCTAAGTTCTAAGTCTTTTTCAGAAATTATAAATCCATCATTTGTATCACACATTACTTTCATCCTTTGTCTTATTGTTTCACTATTTCCTTCGTATTTTAAAATGCAATATGATTGATATTCGCCTCTTCCTACTCTTCCACGTAATTGGTGCAATTGTGCTAATCCAAATCTTTCTGCATTTTCTACTACCATAATACTTGCATTTGGAACATTAACTCCAACTTCTATTACAGTTGTTGCAATCAAAATTTGGATTTTACCATTTTTAAATCTTTCCATAATTTCATCTTTTTCTTTTGGTTTCATTTTTCCATGTAAATATGCTACTTTATATTCACTAAATGTTTCTTTTTGATATTTTTCTGCAAGTTCAATTACTGATTGCAAGCCCTCCATATCTTCGTTTTCTTCAACTAATGGACATACTATATATGCTTGCCTGCCTTCTGTTATTTGTTTTCTTATAAAATTGTTTACTCTTTCTTCCATATTTTTTCTAACTGCATATGTTTCAATTTTCTTTCTGTTTGGTGGAAGTTCATCTATTATAGATATATCCAAATCTCCATACAATATTAATGCAAGTGTTCTTGGAATTGGTGTTGCAGACATTGCAATTACATCTGGATTTTGCCCTTTAGATGCTATAGTTCCTCTTTGTTTTACTCCAAAACGGTGTTGCTCATCTGTTACAACTAATCCTAAATTTTTGAATACTACATTTTCCTCTAATATTGCATGTGTTCCTATTAATATATCTATTTCTCCATTTTGTAGTTTTTCTAATATTTCTGTTTTCTTCTTTTTAGTAACACTTGAAATTAATAGTTCTACTCTTATTCCAAGTTCTTCTAATATTCCTTGAAAGCTTTCTAAATGTTGACTTGCAAGTATTGCTGTTGGTGCCATTATTGTTGCTTGATAGCCTGATTTTACGGCTTTATATGCAGATATCATTGCTACTACTGTTTTTCCTGAACCAACATCTCCTTGTAGAAGTCTATTCATTGGCTTGTTGCTTTCCATATCTTTATCAATTTCTTCTAATACTCGTAGTTGTGCTTTTGTTAATTTAAATGGCAAAATGTTTATTACATCTGACATATATACATCTTTACTAAATTGTATTCCATCTGTTTCGTGTTCATAATTATTTTTTAATTTTAATAATGCTAATTGTGTTGTAAGTAGCTCTTCAAATACTAGTCTTTCTCTCGCCTTATTAAAATCTGAAAACTCTACTGGAAAGTGTATTCTTTCAATTGTATTGTTTATATCCCATAAATTATTTTCTTTTAATATGTATTCTGGCAATGTTTCTGGCAATTGCCCTTTTACTTCTAAAAGTCCATTTTCTATGATTCTTCTTAATGTTGTTTGCTTTAGCTCATATGTTAATGGATAAATTGGAATAATTTTTCCTGTATTTTTACTTTGGTCAATTTCATCATATACAGGCGAATTCATTTCTAATCTTCCATTTTTGTTTGATATTTTTCCAAAAAATCTGTACATTCTTCCAGGTTGAAATTTGTCTCTTAAATATCCTTGATTGAACCATGTTATATAACAGGTTCCTGTTTGGTCTTTTACAATTAGTCTGCTTATTGTCATTCTGCCTTTGTGCATTTCACTTATTCTGCCTGTTGGCATTGCTTCTATTAAGACTTCTTCTCCTTCTGTACATTCATATAAGTTTTTTGGCTTGCTTCTGTCTTCATAGTCTCTTGGATAGTATTCTATTAAGTCTTTTAATGTATATATTTTTAGTTTATTCAGTAGTTTTACCCTGCTTGGTCCTACTGTTTTTACATATTTTACATCTTTGTTTAGTTCTAACATCTCTACTCCTCTTTTTCCATATGTCTACATTTTACTATATAGATTTTCAAAAATCAACAAAATATAAGTACTTTGCAAAAAATAGCCTAATTAATTTATGGAGTTTTTTAGATAATAAAATTCATATCATAAAGTGAGAGATTATTATTTGCATAATATAGATTATGCAAAAGCCATTCAAACGAATGGCTTTTATTATAAAATTTTTGATTAAAATCTTTTTTAGATATTAACTTATATGAAATATCCTTTTTATTTTATTTATAATTTTTTTTAACATTGTTTCTTTATGTTCTACTACTAATATAGTATTCTCATTGATATTTTCATTTTCAACATGATTATTAAATATATTATTAGGCCTAAACTTTTTTTGTTTTTCTTGTTCTTCTTTCATTTCATTTAATTTTAATATTTGGTTAATTTTTTGTTTTTCATCTTCTTTTGCAATATAATTTTTATATAAATTTATCAAGATTGCATCTGTCTTCCTTAGAGTTTTAGGCATAATCGGATTATATATATATATATAATTTTTATCCATATTATTTTTATAAAATTCAATTTTTTCTTCAGGAATTTTTATATAGTCTTCTTTTGGGATATGCTTTAATATTTCTAAAACTTCTACATAACTACAACTATATGTATTATTCAATGGCTTTACCCTCTCTTTCTTTTGTATTCTCAATCTGCTCAGCATTTAATACTTCTGTTTCCGTAACACCTTTTTCTAAGCCTCTCTTTAAAAATTTTTTCAAAGTTGAATCTACAATTTTTTCATCCATCATTCTCCTAAAAGAAACTTCATCATAATTTTGTCCATTAATTACATGTGGCAATACTTTTTTATCTATTCCTGTAATACTTCTTGTATTTTGCATATTAAAAATATCTTTTAAGTCACTATACAACCAATCTTCACTTGTTTGTTCTGGTGGGATACCTAAAAAGCCATCTCTTATGAATACCGCTCTTGTCAAATCAACAGATTTATATTTTTCTCCATCTTTAACAATAATCCACGCATGTCCTAATTCACTTGTTCCATCAACTCCATATGCTTCAATTCCAGCTTTTTTCAAAAGAGGAACTAAATAATCAGTATAATCTTCGCAAACACCATTAATAATTAATCCATTATTAAATTCTGGCGGAAAATATTTTTTTGGTTCTAGAAGAAAGTCTATTAAAACTTTTGAAATATCATCATTAGCTTCATATTCATTTCCTTTAAAATTAAACTTTGTTTTTTTTCTTAACCCTTTCTCTATTTTTTTCATAACATCGTCTACGTTTTCAGCTACTAAATTCTCATTTCCTAAATGATTTTGTAACTCTGATGTTATATAACCTTTTAGTTTTTGTATAAATTCATTATAATTTTCACTATTTTCATCTCGTATTCTTAATATATTATTAAATATTTGTGATTCTCCTTGTGTAATTGAACGAGTCAAAGCAAACTCTTCATCACATTCAGCTCTCGTTTTATTCATCGCAATTGTTAAATCATTTGAGACTCCAGAAATGGTTCCTTGAGCGTATCCTCTTGCAAATAAATAAGCATAATTATATTTTACATTTTCTAGAAAATAGTTCATAATAAATTTTATTCTAGCCTCTATATCTTGTATTTTCTCTGCTTCTGCTAATAAATCTTCAACATTATCTATCATATAAATATTTCTCCTTTGTCCTTTTTATTATGGTATTTACTATAAAATTATATTTTTCTCTTCTCATATTAATCTCCAACTTACTCCAAAACAGCAAGGTATAAAAATATTATCAATTATTTAAAAGACTATAATCTAATTTTTTCTAACTTAAAATCTAATCCATCAGCACTCACAAGTTTAAACTGAATACCTTCAATTTTGCCTTGAACAGCATCATTTATAGAAGCACCATGCAGATGACCATAATAACATCTTTTAACATTATACTTTTTCATAAGCTCTACAAACTTAGCCTCTTGCTCAAATTCAATTTTTGCTTTCGTTATAGGAGGATAATGCATAAACACTATTATCTCTTTATCTTTTCCGAACTTATTCACACCATCTTGTAAAGACAATTCTAATCTAATAAGTTCCCTATTTATTAATTTTTCATCAGCACCCTCATCAGTAATACTCCAGCCTCTAGTACCACATAAAATTTTATCTTCAAATTCGTAACTATTATTGTATAGAAAATCTATATTATTAAAGTTATTGTCTTTCAAGAAATTTCTCATATTTGTTAAAGTTGTCCACCAATAGTCGTGGTTACCTTTTAGCATTAACTTTTTTCCAGTTAAACTATTTAGATATCCAAAATCTAATTTTGTATCTTCTAAATATGTTTCCCACGAAAAATCGCCTGGTAAAACAACCAAGTCATCTTCTTTTACTTTTTCTATCCAATCTTTTCTTATTTTTTCTTCATGACCTGACCAATTATCTCCAAATATGTCCATTGGTTTTGGCACTCTAAATGATAAATGAAGGTCTGCTATTACAAATATTGACATATTATTTTTCCTTTTCTAATCTCCAATTTTCAAGTTCGGTACTGCATTTAGTGTATTTTCTGAAATATCTCCATTTAGATATCTATAATATCCTGCTGCTCCTATCATTGCTGCATTATCTGTGCAAAGTTTTAAATCTGGCTTGTATATTTTTATTCCTTGTTGTTCTAATTTTTCGAATTCACTTCTAATATGAGTATTTGCTGATACTCCACCTGCTAGGACAACTTTTTTTATTCCTGTTTGTTCTATTGCTTTGGTAATGTTTTCTGTTAACACTTCTGTTACAGCCTTCTCAAAACTCATACATAAGTCTTCTTTGCTTACATCTGGATTTTTATGATGTAAATTTATTACTGCAGTTTTTATTCCACTAAAACTAAAATCTAAGTTTTCAAAATGTGTTTTTGGGAAGTCTATGCTTGGTTGACCTTGTTGTGCTAATTTATCAACTTTTGGTCCTCCTGGATAGCCTAAACCAACTACTCTTGCAACTTTATCAAAAGCCTCTCCTATGGCATCATCACGTGTTCTACCTAATACTTCCATATCACAATAATCTTTTACATATACTATTTGTGTATTTCCACCTGATGTTAACATACATAAAAATGGTGGTTCTAAATCTGGATGTGTTATGTAATTTGCAGCAATATGTCCTTCTAAGTGATTTACTCCTACCAATGGCTTATTTAATGCATATGCTAGTCCTCTTCCATATGATACTCCTACTAACAACGCTCCTACTAATCCTGGTCCATATGTCGGTGCAATTACATCTACATCTTCAAATTTCATATTTGCTTCTTCAAGCGCCGTTTTTGCTACCCTTGATATTGCTTCTATATGATTCCTTGATGCAATCTCCGGAACTACTCCTCCATATTGCTCATGAATTTTTATTTGTGTGTCTATTATATTAGATAAAACTTCTCTACCGTTTTTTACAACGGCAACAGAAGTTTCATCGCAACTTGATTCTATTCCTAAAACTATTATATCTTTTTTTGTCATTTATATTTCTCCTAATTTTATAATAATCCAAATATTCTCATTGCTAATCCTAATATTCCTTCTGTCATTGAATCTATCAGTGGTGAAATTAGTCTTCCTGCAATTCCTGTTATCCATATAATTAAAAATATAAAATAAAATATTTGTTGATTATCTATAAACCATATTTTTGCATTTCTTGGTAGTATTGGTAAAAATATTTTTGAACCATCTAATGGTGGTAATGGTATTAAATTAAACACTCCAAGTCCTATATTCATTGTAATAATACTTGCTACTATTGCTATTATTATTGTTCCTACTTTATTTAGTAAGAATCCTGCTCCTGCAAATTTTATTATTGCACAATAAATTAGTGCAAATATTATTGCTGTAATAAAATTCATTAATGGTCCTGCAAATGATACTATTGCATCTGCTTTTTCTACTGAAATATTTCTATTATAATTTCTTGGATCTATTTCTACTGGCTTTCCCCATCCTATATGTGCAAATAACAACATTGCTAATCCTAATGGATCAACATGGTCAAATGGGTTTAAGCTTAATCTACCTTGTCTTACAGGTGTATCATCTCCTAATTTGTATGCTGCAAATGCATGACCAAACTCGTGCACTGTTATTGCTAACAATACTGCTGGTATTGATAATATCAAACTAAATATTCCACTTGTTCCATAACTCATTAATGATATTACTACCAATATTCCTATTATTATATATAATGTTTTTTTATCTATATTAAATCCAAACATATATTGCTCCTATCTTCCCCTGAATTTTCTTAAGTATTTTAATTTAATGGTTTCATTGTTGGGAATAGTAATACATCTCTTATTGATGCAGAATCTGTTAATAGCATAACTAATCTATCAATTCCTATTCCAAGTCCACCTGTTGGAGGCATACCATATTCAAGTGCTGTTATGAAATCATCATCCATCATATTAGCTTCTTCATCTCCAGCTTCTCTTGCTTCAGCTTGTTTTTTGAATCTTTCATATTGATCTATTGGGTCATTTAATTCTGAATATGCATTTCCATATTCTCTACCGCCAATAAATACTTCAAATCTTTCTGTTAATCTCTTATCACTTGGTTTTCTCTTTGTTAATGGTGATACTTCTACTGGGTAATCATATATAAATGTTGGTTGTACTAATGTTTCTTCTACAAATTCTTCAAAGAATGTATTTATTATATCTCCTCTTGTTTTCTTGATTGGATCTATTTCTACTTTCTTCTCTTCTGCAATTGCAACTGCTTGCTCATCTGTTTCAATTGTATTGAAGTCAACACCTGTTACTTCTTTTATTGCATCTATCATTGTAATTCTTTTCCATGGTGATTCTAAGTCCAAATCTGTTCCTTGATAGTTTATTTTTGCTGTTCCTAATACTTTTTGAGCTACTGTTCTAAACATATCTTCTGTTATATCCATCATATCATGGTAATCTTCGTATGCTGAATATAATTCTATGTTTGTGAATTCTGGATTGTGTTTTATGTCCATTCCTTCGTTTCTGAACATTCTTCCCATTTCATATACTTTATCAAATCCACCTACGATTAGTCTCTTTAAGTATAGTTCATTTGCAATTCTTAAATACATATCTAAGTCTAATGTGTTGTGATGTGTTATAAATGGTCTTGCTGCTGCTCCACCTGCTATTGTGTTTAATATTGGTGTATCTACTTCTAAGTACCCTTTGTTATCTAAATATGCTTTTACTTCTCTTATTATTTTACTTCTTAATATAAATGTTTCTTTTACTTCTGGATTTACTATTAAATCAACATATCTTTGTCTATATCTTAAGTCTACATCTCTTAATCCATGGAATTTTTCTGGTAATGGTCTTAATGATTTTGATAATAATGTTACTTCTTTTGCATGTACAGATATTTCTTCTGTTCTTGTTTTAAATACAAAACCAGTTATTCCTATAATATCTCCAATATCCCATGTTTTGAATGCTTTGTAGCTTTCTTCTCCTAAATCGTTTATGCTTACATAACTTTGGATTTTTTCATCACTGTCTTGTATTGTACAGAATGATGCTTTTCCCATTATTCTTTTTGCTATTATTCTTCCTGCTACTGTTACATCTTTATTTTCAAATTCTTCATATTTTGATTTTATTTCTCCTGCTGTATTTGTTCTATTGAATTTTGTTATTTCAAATGGATCTTTTCCTTCTTCTTGTAATTCTTTTAATTTATCTTTTCTTATTTGTATTAAGTGATTCTCATCTAATTCTACTTCTTGATTTTGATTTTTGTTTTCTTGCATTTTCTATTCTCTCCTTTTTTTCCAATTATACAGAAATATTATAGTTTATTTTGCTTCAAAAATCAAGCTTTTATGTAAAATATTATTGTAAAGCTATTGATTTATTTTATTTTTGATATATACTAATTATATGTTTAATAAAAAGGGGGATTTAACATGAAAAAGAAAAATTTTAATCTTTTGCTCAATATAATAATCATTGCATTAATTTTTATTTTAGTATGTGTTGTTGCATCTTTTGCAATTCCTAAAGATTTATCTAAATATATTAGTACTATCAAAACCTTAGAATCACAAGTTGCACAGTTAAATGAGACTATATCTAACAACGAAACTAAAATTAATCAATTAAATGAACAATTGTCTGATACTGAAAAACAAATTTCTGACTTGACTAATACTAATAACTCACTTTCAAGTGAAAATCAAAAGTTATCTGAAAATAATACGGCTTTAGAAAATGAAAAACAAAATTTAAATAACAAAATATCAGAACTCCAAAATACTATATCAGCTGTTTCTGTATCTTCTCAATCAACTTCTTCTCCAACTCCAACTAATTCAACTCAAGGATATACTGTTTACATCACTGATACTGGTAAAAAATATCATAAAAGCTCTTGTTCTTATTTAAACCAAAGTAAAACTGCCATAAATATAAATTCTGCAAAGTCTCAAGGTTATACTCCTTGTTCTAGATGTAAACCTTAATTTTGGGCATAAGATTTCATTTTTTATAAAAAATTAGCATCATCCAATAAGAAGATGATGCTAATTTTCTTTTTAATTAATTTGTTATTGGAGCGGTTGTCGTAGTTATCTACAACTTTTTCTCTCTTGACGATTGATACAAATATCAATCAAGTTATATATAGATTAACAGATTATTTAACTAAAATCAAGTAAAATAATGAAAAAATATTGTTTAAATTATCTTCTTATGATAAAATTTTAGTATATATTATTTGGTGGAGGAATATATGAACAAAAGACAAGAGAAGATATTTGAATTATATAAATCAGCCAATGACAAGAAAACAATAGGCTATTATGGTACTTTTCAGTATGTACTGAATGTTGAAGAAGCAATTGAACAATTAGACTTTGTTTCAGATAAAATAACTCTATCTCAAATGGCTTGTGATTTCGAATTAGCAAGCCAATTAATTAATGAGTCAATTACAGATGAAAAACAAAAACAATTATATCTTAAATTAAAAGAAACAAATGTTGATATAGACGAAACAATAAATATTGAATTATTATCTGATAGATATTCTTTTTTAGGAGATTTATTAGACTCGATTATAACAGATATAGAAGTACAGCAAAGGTTAGTCAGTCTTTCAGATGAAAGATTAGAACTATTTAAACAGCTTTTCAATAAAGTAAAAGATGAAGTAAGTAATCCTATTCCAATAATCACAAAATCATTAAGTCGATTAGGAACATCTCCATATATACATCAATTTAATGACTCTAACACTTATGCTAGTCTAAATTTTAATTTAGAAAAACAATTAAAACAGGGGATTCCATTAAGTGAATCAGATAAAGAAAAATTATTATTTATATATACAAGTAATACTAATTGGACAATATCATCTATAGAAGATTTAACTTCATTTGGAGAAAAGGGCTCTAAAGATATGTTAGAGATAGATGGGATGGTTAATGATGAAAGAAATTCTCCTACAAAAAATATTACGAATATACAAAATGCCTTATTATGGAAAAGTTATGGTATTTCATTAAATGAAGCTCAAAATATCGTTTCAAAATATAAAGCTGGAAATATTGAAATAACAGATGACAATAGAGATACTATGCGGATTATATTTAAGTCTTTATAAAATTGTTGCAGAAAAAGATGCAGGAAAGCTTATTAAAATTTTTGATGAATTTTCAGAACAAAAAGAAACATCCTTCAACTATATGCAACCAGTACTTATTGAAAGTGAATTAAGAGATATGTTTTTACAAGAATTAAATAAGGTAAGTTTTAAAACAAATGATAAATTATCTCAAATTGTTGATGGAATTCAAGTATATAATGCTGGAACTGATTTTAAAATGATTATGACTTCTGTTGGTGCATATCAAGGAAATTTAAAGGTAGATAATTATAATGAATATTGGAATAGTCCACATATTCGTTCACATGGGAATTGTTGTAGTTTAATAGCAAATAATAATTTATCAACAGCTACAATAAATAATATATGTTTTGGATTTTCAGAGTTCGAATCGGGAATGTTATTACGTGCTGGAAATAAAGATTTAAATTCCACAGTATATAGTAAGGACTTAGATGTATCAATGAGATTTTCAACTTTTATGTTGCCAGATGATTTAGTAAATTCTACTAGAGGGGAATATAATGAATTAGTTTATGAAAGAAGAGATTTATCTAAGGGTAAGTCGAATTATAAGAAGAATCCGGATTATTTAGTTTATTTTGAAGAATTTGAGAGAGAAAGTATTGAAACATTAACTGATGAGGATATTCAAAATGAACCAAACGAAGAAAAGAAAAAAATATTACAAGAACAAAAAAGAATATGGGAAGAAACTAAAAAAGCTTCTATTGATTTCAGTAAAACAAATGAAAATGGCAAATCTATTCCCTTACCTATTGTAAAGATTAATAGAGAAGAATGTGCCAAAAGTGAAATCAAAAAAATTCAAGAAACATTTAATACATATTTAGGAACCAAAGATGCTTCGCTATTGCCAAGTATAATAACACAATTTGAAAATAATAGAACAGGCAATAAAGCACCACATAATTATATAAGAGAAACTTATTTTTCTCAAAACTCTATGCAAACAATGCTAAATCAAATTATTGAAACCATTAAAGGAATTGAAGACAAACAATTAAGATATAATAGTATAAATGCTGTAGGAAAACTTATTTCACAGGAAATAGGAAATTGTAAAAATTGTAAAAGAACAAACCCAGGATTTAACCATAAACAATATTTACAGATTTTTAAAGAAATGAGACAATTAGAAAACGAAGCTCAAAATAGATAAGGAGATTATTTATGAAAACACAAAAAGAAATTGAAACAATTCAAAATACTCGTGATACATCAAAAATATTACTCGAATTATTTAAAAAATACAAGGATTATGATAGTTCCTTGGTTGAACATTATGATCCCAATAGTTTCCTTTCTAACAGAAGAAAAGAAACTATGTCTGACAACACTGAAAATAATGTTGCTATAATAGAATATAAAGAGCCTTTATTTAAAAGAATATTAAATAAATTGAAAAATTTATTCAATATGAAATAATCTGTCATTATCATTAAATTTTGCAAATAATTTTTCATATAAATCGACTGATGACCAGTGGTTTAATACTGGTCATCTTTCATAGTAATTTAACTTGAATTTTTTCCCTTTTATAGCAATCTTTGTTGATGATTTTCTAATACCATATTTTATCCAAAAGTCAATAATTTATTTACATTTTAGATTAATTATAATTAAATTTTATTTTTGCTTTAAAGTATTCATATTTTCTTTTTCCAGTTGTTTTAAGCTTTTTTTAGGAGTTGGCAAATCTTCTGGCATTATTCCACCATTTTTTTCAATAACTTCTCTTATATTTTTTCCTATATTGTAGTGTGTTTTATTTGCCTCTTTTTCAGTTTTGACATTATCTTTTTTTAATTTCTGCTCTGTTTGTGATATTCTAAATAAATTTGCAATAAGTTCATCACTTCCCATATTGTCCAAAATATCTTCTCTATATCTTAAACCTTTTCTTTTGGCAATATCATCAGCTGTTTCTCCATTATACAATCCTTTGTAGCCAGCATTATGAAATTTATCAAAATTTTTAACTCCTGCTTTTTTTGCTGTTTGATTAAGTGAGTAGTTACCTTTTTTTGTTAGGTTTCTTTGATAAAATCTTTTTTCATCTTCTGTAAGCATAGTATATTCTTTTTCAGTAATCTCTTGTTTTCTTGTTTGAACTGCAAAATAAGTTTGAGCAAGAGCTATTACTTTTTTTCTACTGTCTCCATTTTGTGCTATCAAATAACAAGCATAACGAGTTAATTTATAATCTATAATCGTTTTTTCTGCTCCTTTGGGCATTTTTATCGTTTTGTCGGTGCCGACAAAATGTTCAAACACACTAATACCACTATTTGCACAAGATTGTTCTGCTTTTTTTATTACATTTTCAAATTTTCTCCATTCTTTATAGTCTAAAACATTTTGTAATTCTCTAGCATACCAAAACTCAACTCCGTTTTCATCAATATGTTTTATATCTTCAAAATTTTTATTATTTTTATCTATCTCTTTCAATAATATCATCTCCATTTTTCAATTTTATATTTTTGCTATTCAAGAGATATTATAAAACAACCGTTCGTGATTGTCAATATATTTTTACTTATTTATTAAATTTTTATACTATGGTCAATTGAAAAAGTAAATTCTATTTGATTAAAATACAATATAAATAAGTGTTACATTATATCTTATTGTAAGATTAAATTATAGTGATATAATTAAAGAGTAGATGTTTCTTGGGAAAGAAGGTTAATTATAGGTTTTAATGGTAAACATCTTTCTTTAGAAGATAGAAAAATTATTGAAGAAAACATCAACAAAGGATTAAGAAAATTTGAAACAGCAAAAGAACTCAATAAGAGTCAATCAACAATCGGAAAAGAAATAAAAAACAACAGAAAACGTAGATGTTCACAAACAGATGATGCTCCATGGAAATGTAAACATTATAAAAACTGTAAAGTTTGTATTGGAAGATGTTCTGATTTTGAAGAAGTTCCATGCTTTAGAAGAGATAGATTTATTGGTGCATGTAATGGTTGTCCTGAAATAAAAAGTTGTAGAAAAACAAAATATTTTTATTATGCCAACATCGCACAGAAAAATTATGAATATTCTTTAAAAGATTCAAGACAGGGAGTTAATTTAAATACAACCGAACTTTTTGAATTAGCACATATAATATGCCCTTTAATCAAACAAGGGCAGTCAATTTACACGATTTTACAAAATCATAAAGAAATTACACAATGTGAGAAAACAATTTATACATACATTGAAATGGGATTATTTAAAGACTGAGGTGTCACTAATATTGACCTAAGAAGAAAAGTAGCAAGAAAAATTTCAAGGAAAAATAAACTTAAGAAAAGATCTGAATCAGCAGATTATACTGGTAGAAAATATGATGATTATGTTGAATTTGTAAAGAATAATCCGACTTATGCAACAACAGAAATGGACACAGTTTATAATCATCAAGAAGGCCCATACATTCAAACATCCATATTTGAGAACACAGGACTCATGATAGGACGATTAAAACAGCATAAAACATCTGAAGAAATGTCTAATTCACTTAATCATTTTCAAGAACTTCTTGGAGATGATATGTATCAAAAATTGTTTGGATTATTATTAACAGACAGAGGCTCTGAATTTGCAAAACCACAACTGTTTGAAGTAAACACAGAAACAGGCGAAATAAGGAGCAATATATTTTATTGTGATGCACAAATGCCAAGCCAGAAACCACATGTAGAAAACAATCATGAGTTTATAAGAGATATTATATTAAAGAAAAAATCTATGTCAAATTTGACACAGGACAAGCTTGACTTAATGTTCTCACACATAAATTCTGTACCAAGAAAATCTCTTGGCGGAAAGACTCCATACGAAGCATTCGAATTCTTCTATGGTAAAGATACTTTAGATAAATTAAATATACAAAAGATAAAAGAAGATGAGGTCACACTACAGCCTTATCTTCTTAATTCATAAAATGTACTAAAATTATACCAAGAAACATCTGCACTAACTACATATTGCCGCTGTTGCGAGCACAATTAAGTGAATAGAAATTAGTCTTACACTCAAAAAAATTAATTTGAATTCACTCGCTTAAGTACGTTTTTTTTCTTGTTTATATTCTCATTTTACACTAAAAATAAGCAAAAATCAATGTTTTTACATTAAATTTTTGCTTATAAATAGCGTTTACTCGGTAACTAGAATTTACTTTTTCAATTGACCTCAAATATGTTTCTAGTTCTGATAATTTAATCTTTTTAGCCAAATTAGAAATATAAACATCATTTGAATAATTAAAAACTAACAATGTAATATTTTTAATAATTACTTTATGTGGTTCAATATATGAGAGATTAGTTTTAGCTAACTTTCTAATACTGCCATTAACAAAAGTAGGACTTACTTTAGAAAACTCACATATAAATTCAAGTCTTTGTTTTAAACTTTCCTCAAATTGTATTTCTTGTTTAATTATCTTCATTACAGACACCATCCTTTCTTGGATGATATTTTGGGGCAAACAAAAAAATCATCCATTTTATGAATGATTTTTGTATCAATCTGTTCCATTAGTTCGAACAGAAACGTCGTTGGAGCCTACAACGGGAATTGAACCCGTGACCTCAGCCTTACCAAGGCTGCACTCTACCAACTGAGCTATGCAGGCGAATCGTATTTATTATAGTATATAGAAAATAAAAAAGCAAGTAAAAATTAATAAAACACTACCCAATTCACAAAAAAATAATTTTAAAATACATTTACTAGATTAAATGCATACTTTTTCTTAATATGTTCAAGTACAAATTTTCCCACATCAAGTTCAACTGAAGCAGAAGGATAATCATCTGTCTGTATATAACTCTTGGCAGATACGATAGCAGTATCAACCTTTTCAAGTTCATCATGTTCAATATAATAAGCTAACTTATCATGTTTTTCATTCCATTTCTCATCCAACTCTTTTATTTTATTTTCCAATTCACTTTTATTCTCTTCAACCGCCAAATTCTTCAATTCTGTAAACAATCCTGTTATCTCATCTGTCGTTTTATTTGTATATCCCTGTGTAAACAAATCTAATGAAAAAATAACAACTACAATTACTATACAAATTACAGTTTCTTTAAACACCTTTCCCACCACCTTTTTCTAAAGGTTGACAAAAGAATTGATTATCTCCATCTATTGTTACAATTAGCGCCTCTTCTGGTTTAATTCCAAATTTCTCTGTTTGTTTTTGTAACCATACATAATTTTTTCCTATTTTCTCTAAATTTTTATACATCACTTTTCCGTCAACTACTAAATCATATGGAATACCTTCATATTCAGGTTCCATATTAAAGTCTTCTGGCGTTGTAGGCCTTTTATTGGGTTTAGGAATTACTGTTACCTGGCCACTTGTTTCTAAGACTGCATATTCAACATCTCCTATGTTAAATATGTTATTATCTCTAAGTCTTTCTTCTAGCTCATTTATTGTAAATCTTTCTTTTTTAAGAACCTTTTCATCAACTTTGCCTCTAAAAATCAATATTGAAGGCTTTCCACATATTATTTCTCTTGCTTTCGTACTTTTCATATTTAACATAGAAATTGTAAGATGCATTACTAATAATCCTAATATTGGTATTATTCCATTTGATATTGGCACTCCAGTTTCTGTCATTGGCAAACTTGCTAAATCCGCAATCATTATTGAAATTGCTAATTCAAACGGCTGAAGTTGCCCTATTTCACGTTTGCCCATTAATCTCATTACTATTAATACAATTACGTATAATACAATTGCTCTAAAAAATGTTATTAACATAGACTTGCCTCCATCTAAAATTTTATTTTTATTTTTTGCATTTTTTAGGTATTTATACGATTTTTGTATAATTAATTTTTTGTTGTAAATACTATTGATATAACCTTGAAAAAAATTAAAAGTAAAAACTAATAAGGAGGTTTTTGATATGTCAAATTCTCAAAGTAATAGCACTACAGGTGCTTCTACAGTTTGGCAAATTGTTGGTAGATTAGTTACAGCTGCTATAATTTTAGCCATTACAGCATTTTTTACACCAAACTTTACTATAAACAACATATGGTCTTTAGCACTTGCTGCAGTTGTTTTAACAATAATGGATTATTTAATAATAAAATTTACAGGTCTACATGCAAGTCCATTTGGTAAAGGATTTGTTGGATTTGCTTTAGCTGCTATTATTTTATATTTTACACAGTATTTTGTAGCTGGTTATTCAATTTCTTGGATGGCTGCTATAATCGGTGCTTTAATTTATGGAGTAGTAGATTACTTTATACCCGGAACTCAACAAATGTAAAAAATCCCCTATAATATATTTTTTTACTATCTTGCTGTCGCAATCTTCAAAAATTTTTCTTCGTTGATTGCTCCATCTCGCATTCGCTTCGCTCATTTGGCCGCTTGCGTGATAGTTCAAAATATATATTATAGGGCTTTTTGTATTACTATTTTAAAATAAACATTTATTTTTTTACTACTATTTCGTTTTGGTTCTTGTATATACTATTTTCTGGTACAACTCCTCTTACTGATGATAATGGATATATATTAGTATTTCTTCCTATAACACTTCCAGGATTTAATACACTTCCACATCCTACTTCTACACAATCTCCAAGCATTGCTCCGAATTTTTTTAATCCGGTCTCTATTTTCTCTTCTCCATTTCTTACAATAACCAATTTCTTATCTGACTTTACATTAGAAGTTATTGAACCGGCTCCCATATGAGCCTTATATCCTAATATAGAATCTCCCACATAATTATAATGTGGTACTTGAACATTGTTAAAAAGTATTACATTTTTTAGTTCTGTAGAATTTCCTACAACTGCATTATTTCCCACAATAGCATTGCCTCTAATAAAAGCACAATGTCTAACTTCTGCATTTTCGCCAATTATTGCAGGGCCTTTTATATATGCTGTTGGATATATATTAGCAGATTTGGCAATCCATATGTTCTCTCCTTGCAATTCATAAATATCTTTATCTAATTGTGGTCCTATTTCTAATATAAATTTGTTTATTTCAGGTAAAGCTTCCCATGGATATTGAAATTTTTCTAATAGTTTTTTAGCTATTGTCTCTTCTAAATTATATAAATTTTTAATTTTACAATTTTCCATTTTGATTCCTCCATATTACACCGTTGGAACCGGTTCTCATCGGTGCATTTTTATAATTATACTACTGCACCATCAGGACCGGTTCTGTTTTGTGCTATTTTGTAACAGCCTGTTTGGCATAAAATTTTTCATATAATTCTTTTGCTGTTCTTGGGCTATCTACACCTTCTTTATTTTTTACAGGTGCAAAGTCATCTTCACGTTTTCCACGAAGAATAGCAATATCATCAAAAAATTCAAATGCATCAAATATAAATGATTCAAATTTATATGAGTTTGGCTCTGTTGGTATTACCTCTTTGCCATTTTCATCTATATACGCATTTTTCTTATGTGCACTATGATACATTAAAATTTCATTACTGATTTTTTCAACAGCATCAATTGTATACAAATTACACATTATATGTGATTCGCCATATTTTAATTCGCCATCAGCATCTACTTCTTCTGCCATCTTTTCTGGCAACTCTGTATATTCTATTACTTTTGGATGACCATTCATTTTGCAGAATACTCCTACTCTTTCATGCGGATTTGCTTTTACTACTGATTTTGAAGCTATTTGAACATTTTTATCTATTGCCATTCCAAGTAGTGTTATATCAACCATTTTTAATAATGCATTATCTACACTACCTATAAATATCCATTTTACTCCTCTTTCTTTCATGTCTGATAAACATCCACTTGCACGTAAAGATGCATAAGTTCCACCATTTCCATCTGATGCTTCTCTTATTTTAAAGTCTTTTCCTATAAGTAATTTTCCTTCTTCATTTACCAATGGTAGCTCACTTTGCGTAAAAACTGTTATGTAATTTTTATTATATCCAAAATAATTATTCTTTTCTAAAAATTCTACTGTTTGTTGATTATTCTCTTTACTTGTCATTATGTACCAAGGAATTGTTACTCCATATTTTTGATTGGCTTCTTTTAAATTTTCTGTTAAAATTTCAAATAAATACTTTCCTTTTCCATATACATCTAATTTAAATGTACCTTTTGGCCCAGGGTGTCCAAGTCTTGTGCCTTGACCTCCTGCCATTGTAACTACTGCATATTCGCCTCTTCTTACTGCCATTTCTCCAAGTTCATCAAATTTATTTTTTTGTTCTATTGTAAGCTTTGCTTTATCTAAATATTTTAGTGGTTCAATTTTACTTTCTTTAAATTCTATTGGCTTTTTTGTATTATTATATAATTCCATTATTTGATGAAAATCAATTGAATTTATTTGTTTTATTAATTCATCCTGTTTTTTTTCATCTAATTTTTCTAACAATTTAATTATATGTTCTTGCTTATACTCTTTTAAAGTATCAATTGCATCTTGTAATTTATCCATTATCTTTCCGTCCTTTCCTATTTTGCCATGATAATAAAATAGTTTTTGTATATTATATGTTTTTTAATAGCCCAATTCTATCATATTAAAGTTTTTTTATCAAGTTTTTTTTATACGTCTGTCATATTATTTAAAATTCCTCCATATATATTAATAAAAGTTTGTCTATCAAGGAGGTATTATAGATGGAAAATATAGGCTTATATCAAGATATAGCCAAACGAACTGATGGTGATATTTATATCGGAGTTGTTGGACCTGTAAGAACAGGCAAATCTACTTTTATTAAAAAATTCATGGATTTACTTGTTATTCCCAATATAGATAATGAGTATAAAAAAGAAAGAGCAAAAGACGAATTACCACAAAGTGCCGGTGGTCGTACTATTATGACTACTGAGCCTAAGTTCGTTCCTAATGAGGCTGTAGAAATTACAATAGATAAAAATTTAAAATTAAAAACTCGTTTAGTTGATTGCGTTGGTTATTTGGTTGATAATGCAATTGGATATTTGGAAGATGATATGCCAAGAATGGTTAAAACTCCTTGGTCTGAGGAAGAAATCCCTTTTGAAACTGCTGCTGAAATTGGTACAAAAAAAGTTATTGAAGAACATTCTACTATTGGTATTTTAATAACCACTGATGGTAGTGTTACAGATATTCCTCGTGATGATTATGTAAAAGCCGAAGAACGTGTTGTAGGAGAACTTCGCGCAATTAACAAACCTTTTATAATTTTATTAAATTGTGCTAATCCATCTTCTCCTGAATCAAGAGAGTTGGCTATGCAATTATCTGATAAATACAATACTAAAGTTATGGCTATTAATTGTGAAGATTTGACCGCTGATGACATAAATTCTATGTTTGCTAATCTTCTTTATGAATTTCCTGTCGATGAAATTAAAATTAGTTTTCCAAAATGGATTGATGGTTTAGATTTTTCTCATCCATTAAAAACAAAATTATTGGAACAATTGCAAAATGCCTTTACTAATGTTACAGCTTTGAAAGATGTATCTAACTGTGTTTCTCAAATTGAAAGTACTGACATTATTTCAAAAACCTTTGTTGATAATATTATGCTTGGCACTGGTAAAGTTTGCATTTCTATTCAATTAAAAGATGAGTTATTTTATAATGTACTTTCTGAAATGACTGGCATGGAAATTACAAATGAAGGTGAGCTTTTCTCTATTATGAGCGATTTAGCTTGTACTAAGAAAAAATATGATAAAATTGCATATGCATTAGAAGAAGTTAAAACCAAAGGTTATGGTATTGTTACTCCGTCTATTGATGAGCTTGTTCTTGAAGAACCAGAACTGGTTAAACAAGGTTCTCGCTTTGGTGTTAAACTAAGAGCTACTGCGCCATCAATTCACATGATAAAAACGAATGTGACTACTGAAGTTTCTCCTATTGTTGGCTCAGAAAAACAGTCTGAAGAATTAGTTAATTATCTTCTTTCTGGCTTTGAAAATGACCCTACAAGTATTTGGAGTTCTAACATTTTTGGTAAAAGCTTGAATGAACTTGTTAACGAAGGTCTACAAACTAAACTTGCTAAAATGCCTGTTGAAGCTCAAATGAAGCTTCAAGAAACCCTAGAGCGTATCGTTAATGAGGGGTCTGGTGGATTGATTTGCATTATATTGTGATATTTTTAAAGGTCTAGTTTTATACTAGACCTCAACCATCTTTTTGCCAATATACTGTATAGCAATTCTATTTTCGGGTTTTTTATCACAGATATATAACACCATTAAAAATATCCACTCTAAAGGCTTCATTGCAATATATGTAATATCAGCTTGCCAAGCAGTCCTAATATGTTTAGCTAAAGGAAATCCATATTTATCATAAATATATCTAATAAAATGGTGAAATCTTGGTGTTTTCTCTTGAATTAAATCTTCAAAAGCATTAGCAATACACAATTGTCTATTTACAATTATTTTTTCTCCTCTTCTAATTCCTACCCTTGTCGGTTTTACTAATTTTTCATGTCCGCTCACTGCAACTGTGCATAAATAATGTGCATCGTATTGAACAGAAGGCGGCGAAACTTTTTGTGACAAGTTCCAATCACTGGTTTCCAAAAATGCTCTTATTGCCTCATCTGGCCTTTGTCCTAGCAATACCAATATGCATATCAAAACTGCAGTTAAAGGAATAGTAAAAACAACTGCCAATATTGGCCAATTCTCTGTATCATATATAATCTGGCTACATTTATTTAAAAACTTATTTTCAAACTCTTTTGATTGTAAATTCATTTCTTTATATCTTTGTATCACATCAATTATCGCTCTTATACTACACAAAATATAATTTATTGGGAATATCAACAAATATGGTATTCCATAAAATATATATCTTGAAAATAAATCTGTAACAGTAATTTGAATCATAAAAATTATCATATATATTGAACATATTATTATACCTGATACTGAACATACAATAATAAGTGGAGGTAAATTTAATTTTTTTCTTCTTATTAATAAATATGATACAAGCCCTAATATAAAAATAGCTAGTACAGTTGGCATACTCCAAGAAGCTATTGGTGCATGTTTGTCGATTTCTAGTCCTCCTAATCTTAGTGATTCTGTATAGTCTTTAAAATCTGATGCTAGATATAGAAAACCTGTCAAACCAATTCCTGCTATGAATGTTATTCCCTCTACTATATCTTCTTTTATCTTTTTCTTTTTAAATAAATTTATTACATTTAATACTGTTAAAATTAATGGACATATTAAAAATACAAATCCTATTCCTATAGATAATAATATATCATAATCCATAGCTTTCTCCTTTCACTCATCAATATTATAGTAAATACAACCATCATTTACTACTTTGCTATAAATAAGACAATTTGCAAAGTATTTATCACTTTTTGAGCCTAACTCATATGTTATATTACCAATATTAGTTTCTACGCTTTTTATTTCGTATTTTGATAATGTAATTATTATATTTTCATCATCCTCAATCTCTGGAATTTCTTCATCAATATCAAATCCTAATTCTTGCAAAATAGTTTTATATTCAGCTCTATTATAATCTATACTCTTTTTATATACACCATCAATTTTCTCCACAAATCCAGAACCTGTTGGAACTTTTGTAAGTTGTTTTTTTGCTGTATAACTTTTCTCTTTTTTGAATTCATATGTCTGACTCTCTTCAGTATAAAGTTGTATTTTCTTTTCCAATTCACTGTTTTTATTTCCTAGCACAAAAATATAGTTTTTATCTTCTTCAGAGGGCTCTTTAACAAGATAATTACATTCTACAAAACTGACATTTTCTTCGAATAATTCTGGTTGCTCCTCAGTGTAACTAGCCGGAGTATTGTATAATAGTGTATATATCTCAGCAAAATATTTATCTTCTGAATTTAGTATTTTATATTTATTATACTTATTTTTGTATATAATTCTACTTGGCAAAGGAATTTTAGAAGCTTCTTGCATTTTTGCTTCTTCATTTACCTTTTTCTTCTCTATATCAAATATTTCAGCTATTCCAAATCCTATAATTATTAGCAATGCTATACTTATTACTATATTTAAATTTCTTTTTAACATTTTTCCTCCACTTTTCTATTTATTTTTATAGTCTAAAATGTCGCCAGGCTTGCATTCTAATACTTCGCATATTTTTTCTAATGTTGAAAATCTTATCGCTTTAGCTTTATTGTTTTTTAAAATTGATAAATTTGCAGGAGTTATTCCCACCTTTTCTGCAAGTTCTCCAGACGAAATTTTTCTTTTTGCCATCATTACATCTAAATTAACAATTATCATTTTTCTACATCCTTTCGTCAAATTGTCAAATCATTTTCTGACTTATATTCTGTTGCTTGTCTAAATAGTTCTGCAAGTATATATAAGGCAATTGCAACTCCAAAAAACAATATTGTCATAAATACTAATATGTAATTTATTTTAACATCACTATTATCTACTACAGATTTGTAAATTGTTTCTATAAAAAATAGTCCTGTCATAATCCCTGATGCAATACTTGCTCTATTCATTCTTTTTACCGTATTTTCACAAAATGGTTTTTCAATTTTTAATGAATCAAATAAACCAATAAATTGCTCAACTATTGCTAACATTGTTATTCCATTCAAATATAACATTACTTCAAATATTGTTATCTTTTTTAAGATTATTGGAAGTATTATTAAAAATATTATTCCTCCCAAAAAACATATTTGAAGTATTATTTTTAAGATATTTCCTAATCCTTTTTTTCCTACTATTTTCATTTTTGTTCAACTCCCTTTCTTCTGTTTAAACTTCTTTCTACTAAAATTATTATTAAATATCCCATCACATAGCATAATATATCTTTTATATCAAATGATGAGCCTAATAATGTCTTCATAATTTTATTGTCGCCAAATAATATTTGTGCGTAATTAAAATATTGTAATATTTCTGCTATTACTGCACAAATTAAAACATACAATGAAAGTCTTTTTATCTTATCCAAAAATATACTTTTAGAAAATGTATATAGACATATTACTACTAATATATCTCCTATATACGGTCTTATTATTTTGTCGTGCACATATCTTGCTATTATTACTTCGATTGCAAATGTTATAATAAATATTAATATATATTTTCCTCTTTTCTTTTTCATACTTATTCCTCTTTTTGGCATTAATATATCATTATGCTTTTTGATTGTCAATATTTTTTTATCGTTTTTCGATATTCTGTATATAAAATATGTAAAAAAGAACCGGTTTCAAATGCACATTGCACAAAACAGAACCGGTCCTTTTTGTTCATTCCTAATTACTATATGAATCAAACATAGAAATGCAAGGATATTCATCATTTAAAGTATTAGCATCTAATCTAATATATAGCATTAATCCCTTCGATTTTTCAATTGTTTCTGCATCATAAGTATCTTGTCCATGAAAATTCAAATTGTATTTAGTATTATTATCAACTTTAAGTGTAACATCAAATTTATGCTCTTCATCATTTAATTCTGGATAATATTCAGATTTTATAATATCTGAAATTTCGAAAGTTACTAATGCTTCATTATTTCCTAATTGTTTTACATCTTTTATTTCATCAACACTTGTTCTTAGTATATCAATTGTATCTGGTAAAGCTAAACTTTTTAAAAGTTCTTTCTTTAGTTCTTCACCTGTTATGTCTTCATATATATAACAAGTTTTATCATAACTTGTATTTATATAGTAGCTTTTCTTTAAATCACTAAAATTGCATTGCTCTCCTGTTCTTCCATTGATATATTTTATTTGTTCTTTATTTTCTAATATGTATACATTATTATCTTTATCAACAAATGTAATTTTATTATCTTTAATTTTTCTTATTTTTCCGTCTTTATATATACTTCCATTTGCTATAAATTGATTAGTTATATCCTCGCCTCTTGTGCTTTTACTAACATTATTCGTTGTTTCTTTTCCAAATTGTCTTTCTGTCTCTTCTGCCATATCTACAAATGCCCATATATAAAATCCAATCCAGAAAATTATTATAATTGAAAATATTGCTATTCCTATGTTTTTTACAATTTTATTTTTTACAATTAATCCTGCTATTAAAAGTATTCCTCCCATTATAAATAATGCAATTGTAATATTCTTTAAAACCATATATACTCATCTCTCCTTCACTATAAGATTACTTTTATATCTTAATTTTGTCAATATATTTTGCAAAATTAATTTTAAATCAATAAACCCGATGTTACAATTCACAGCTTATTAAATTATATATTAAAAAATTGATAGTATATTGTTTTGCAATACCGCGTAAGCGACCAAATGAGCATTTGCGAATGCGATATGGAGCAATCTACATACTAATCTTTAATATGTAGATTGCGAAACCAAGGTATAAAAAACAATATATTTTCAATTTCTTAATAATTATTATCTTTAATAAGCTGTGAATTGTAACAAACTGATCTAGGTTTTACCCCAGATCAGTTTATAGTATTATATTAAATTAACAGCAACAACATTTTTTCTTTTTATCACTTTTATTACAACATATTAAAGCAATTAACGCAATTATTGCTAATACACCTAATGCAATTAATAGTGCTATAATAGCACCAATTCCCAAAGTGGTAACAAGTGTAGTAAGAGTTGCAACAAGAGCACCAGCAAAGAATGTTAAAGCAAATACTACTACTGCTAATATTAGCCATAAACAAGAGCAGTCTTTCTTTTTGTTTTCTTTTTTACAATATATTTCAACTTGTGGTTCCATAATTTAGCACCTCCAGTACTAGTATATAATATGATTTTTTTCGACATTTGTTACAAGTGCACGGATGGGACCGGTTCTTAACGGTGCATTTTTATGTTTACTGCACCGTTAAGAACCGGTCCCATCCGTGCACTTTTGTCTCAAACCCCTTGTAAATCTGAGAAAAATATAGTATAATTACCAAAATAATTATATAAAATAAAGGAAGAAACAAAATGAAAATTTTAAGTATAGATACTGCAAGTAACTTATGCACAGTTGCAATATTAGAAAATACAAAATGTATTAAAGAAATCACAGTAAATGATGCAAGAAATCATTCAGAAAAAATCATGCCTGTTATTGAACAAGCTTTAAAAGAAACAAATCTTAGCCTAAAAAACATAAATTTAATCGTTTGTGATAAAGGACCTGGTTCTTTTACTGGAATTCGTATTGGAGTCGGAACAGTTCTTGCTTTTCAAGATTCGTTAAATATACCTTGTGTTGGTATTAGCTCTCTAGAAGCTCTTGCTTACAATATTCCGCAAGATGGACTTATCTGCTCATTAATTGACGCAAAAAATAATAATGTGTATTATGGATTATTTAAACATTCTGATAATAAATATTCACAAATTGGAACTTTAGATTTTAAAACAATTGATGATACAATCTTTACATTAAAATCTCAATCAACAACAAATACTCCTATTTATTTTGTTGGAGATGGTGCAATTGTTAATAAGACCTTAATTGAGACAAATATTACTAATTGTATATTTACAGAGAAAAACAATTTAAGTAGTTATTCTCTTGGAATTGCTGGATATAATACTTATATGCAAGAAGGAAATACTTCTGTTATGCCATTATACTTAAGAAAATCACAGGCAGAAAGAGCCCTTGAAGAAAAGCGAAAAAGGAGTGAATAACTATGGAAATTACACAAATGACTCTAAAAGATTTAGAAAATATGAAAGATACATTATATTCAGATTTCGACAACTTTTGGAGTTATAATGTTTTAAAACAAGAACTTGAAAATGAAAATACAACATATATTATAGCTAAAGAAAAAGAGGAAGTTGTTGGTTTTGCAGGAATTTCTATCTGTCTTGATGAAGCAACTCTTAATAATATCGTAGTGAAAAAGTCTTGCCGTGGTCGTGGTCTTGGTGGTGAATTACTTGAATCTTTAATTGATATATGTTCTGACCTTAATTTAAAAACTTTCACTCTCGAGGTTAATACTACAAACGAACCTGCAATTCATCTATATGAGAAATTTGGCTTTAAAAATCTCGGAATACGAAAAAAATATTATAATAATACTCAAGATGCCTATATTATGACTAAATATGATTTATAAAAAAATGAGCCTTTAGCAATTCAACCAAAAGCTCATTTTTTATACAAATTTTTCTATTTTTACTATAGTTCTTCCGCTTCGTGTTTGTCCTACTAGTTCTTTAATATAAAATCTACCTTTTCCTCTAATTGTAATCATATCACCAGTTTTAATCTGCTTTGTTTTCTTAGTCTCACATTGAAAATTTACAAACACCCTCTCCATATTTATAATTTCAAGAGCCTTATTTCGAGAACATTTTGCAAGTTCAGAAATTACATTATCCATTCTCAAAGATGAAACAATTATATCACGTTCCTCTCTTCTAACATCTACTGTTCTTAAATTTTCTATATCTTCAATTGTTATTTCAGCTTTAGAAAATCTAGTAAGACTAGCTAGATTCTCTACTAAAAATTTAGAAATATCTTTATCAACAATTATATCAGCTCCATCATTATCTACAATTATATCTCCAACTTTCTCCCTTTTTACTCCAAGTTTTATAATTGCTCCAAGATAATCTCTGTGAGTATATTTTCCTTTTAAATCATCTGGTAATTGTATTCTTACTATTTTTACTATATTTGCTAAATTCTTTTCAACAACTGTAGAATTGAACTTTTCTGGATAAATAACAAACAATCTTCTTTCTGCATTATCAAATCCACCATAACTTATATAATTTTCTATTTTTAACTTATTAATATAATTTTGCACCAATTCTATTTGAGCTAAATCTAAAAAATCAGTATATTCAATCTTATTTTTATTTTCACACATTTCTATTTTGTCAGATACTTGTGCTAGTAAAATTTTATCGTCTTTTTCTTTCATTTTCTACTTTCATTCCTTCCTCAAAGCACAAACCCGATTGTAATTACCCTATCAATAATAACATACATAATGTTCCAAGTGGTACTGTAATATTATCTGTTCCTTTAGCTGAACCAGCCTCGATTGCAGTTATTAAAAATCCAATCAACATAGACACTACTGGCCAATGTGGGGTTGCCCAAAATTCACCTGTATGCCAAAATGCTAAATATCCACCAATCAAAATTGATGATATTACAAACATTGTGATTGAACCTGCCACAGATTTCTTAGTATCACTTAATTTGTACTTTTTACTTTTTATTGCCTTTCCAATTAATCCTGCTAATCCATCGCCATATGCCATAACTAAATTAGGTATCAAACCTAATGACGGTGTTTTATATATTCCAAATGAAACTATTACTAATATAAAAAGTGATATTGCATAATATACTGTTCCCAACCCATCTTGCTTTTCTCTCTCCATTACTTTGATTAGGTCCTTTTTATATGAAACATAATTAATTATAACAAATGTTGCTGGTACAAATGCTGCAACCCATACATTAGTAAAATAATACATTGCTATAAACCACCAGTTTCCTAGCATAATATGAATAAATTTTCTACTCGCTTCTTTACCCTTTTTTTCAAATATTCTGGCTCCTATTATTACTAATACTATATATAAATATGATACTAAAATTCCGGCTAAATTACTCAATTTGTATCATCCTTTCTCTTTTTTCTACATTTTATATTCTACTATACTTAATAAAAAAAAGCAAGAGAAAATATTTTGTAGAGTACAATCATTCTTCCTCCTCTTGACAATTTTTGGAATTTGCTATATAATATTTTTATGTTAATTGTTAATATTTGAAAAATATTTTTTTCAAATTCAACCATGGAGGACAACTATGATGAAGCAAACAAAAACTAACAGTATTTCTTTATATTTAAATAAAATTGGCAATTATCCAGTTTTAACATCTGATGAAGAGCGGATGTTGGCAAAAAAAATGGCTAATGGCTGTACTTCTGCAAAAAACAAATTTATCAATTCAAATTTGCGGTTAGTTGTTTCAATTTCTAAACAGTATACCACTTCCGAAATCGAATTACTCGATTTAGTACAAGAAGGTAACATTGGGCTATTAAAAGCCGTTGAAATGTTTGACTATACTAAAAAATGTAAGTTTAGTACTTATGCAACATATTGGATAAAACAAGCAATCTCAAGAGCTATATCTAATAAATATACTCAAATACGGATTCCGGAAAATGTCCAAGAATTAATAAATAAGTACAAATCATTTCAAGATGTTTTTTACATACAAAATATGAGAAAGCCCCAAGAAGCAGAAATAGCTACAGATATGAAAATCTCTATTGCTGATGTAAAAGAAATAGAATCATTTATCTATAATTCAGTCTCTTTAAACACTCCTATTCTTTCTGAATCTGATTCAGATGCAGAATTAGGTGATTTCGTTGAATGTTCTGAATTAACACCAGAAGAAAAAATGATGCTGAATTCAAAAACTGAAGCTCTAGACTTACTAATCTCATCTTCTAATTTAACAGATTTAGAAGAAAAAGTAATCAGAACTCGGTTTGATTTGAAAAATAATCAATTCAATTCTGAAAAGCATGTGGCAAAAACACTAAAAATCACTCAAAAAAGAGTGTTTGCCATTGAAGCCAAAGCACTAAGAAAAATAAAAATTAATGCAGAAAGAAAATATCCAAAAGAATACTTTAGCTAAAGATAGCCAAGAGAAGAAAATTACACTTCTCTTGGCTATTTTTTATTTTGTTTGTGCTAAGAAATATGCACTCTCGCATATATTTACAATTTCAACAACTAACATTATTATTCCAATAAATCTTGTTAATGTAACAATTGCTTCAAATGGATTTGCAATTATTAATACTCCTAATATTGCCATTAATATTGAAGAAACTAATAGTAATCCCCATCTTTCTGCTACTGCGGATTTTAGATTAATTGCTAATTGGAATTTTATAATACTTCTTATAAATATCCAAATTCCTATCATTATTGGTAATATAGATATAAACAATGGTTGGTTTAACAAAATTATAAGTCCTAATATTACTAATAGAATTCCCATAATTAGTTCATTACTAAATGCTCTAATTTCTGCATCTTCCATTATATATGCAATTATATTCACTATTCCATCTAACAAAAATACTATTGCAAATAATGTAACTACTGTTGACAATGCCATTCCTGGTTTTGCTATTAAAAATAGAGAAACAATAATCAATAAGATTGATATTAATATTGATTCCTTTTCATACTTTTTAAAAAATTCTAAAATCATTTTAATTCTCCTTTCTAAAATTTATATTAAAACGTTATACACTAGTCCATATAATTTCCAAGTTCAATTAAAGCCTTGGCTGCAACTATATAGTCTTTAACAAAATTAAATAAGTAATTAGAAATCTTTGATGCGGGCCTATCTAAGTATAAATCTTTTGCTATACATATTCCTAAACCTTTATCAAACAACTTGTTTAATCTTTTACCAATTTGGATTAAATTAGTTTTTTTCATTTTTGCATATGTTTTTTCAGCTTCCAAATGTCTATCTTTTAATTCTTGTATAAATTCTTCGAATGTATATTCTCTATATCTATACATTTTATACATTTGAGCTGCATATTCTAACCCGTAAATTGTTTGTAAGCTAAATACTTCTAGCATTTTTGCAAATTCTTCTGGCTTAAAGTAATAAATATGTCCTTGTAATTTATTGAAACTCTTCATTGTATCTAAATATCCTAATTTTATATTATTTAATATTCTTACATGATTAAATTCAAAAGTTCCTCCTAAATCTTCAGAAGATGAAATTACTTTTACATATATATCTTTACTTATTGTTTTTTTACTAAAGCCAACTCCTGCAATATCTGCAATTATAATATTTTTATAACCTTTTTCTATTAGCATATTTGACGGAATGTTATCATAAAGACCGCCATCATAATATTCTTCTCCATTTATTATTTGTGGTTTAAATATTGGAAAACATGAACTAGCCAATAAGTAATCTTCCATCTGTTCTTTGGGGATTTCATTTTTAAATGCTTGCAATGGTGTTTTACTTTTTACAGAATATGTAACTAGTCCAAAATCTATTGGAGATGCATATAACTTGTCCATATCAACATATTTTCTAATCATCTCTCTTAATGGTGCATTATCTATTCCCTTCTGTTTTGTATAATCTGCTGCTAGATTAAATATATTAGACAAATCAAATATATTTTTATTTGCATCTATTCCATTAACATTCATTATATTATCGATTCTTATATTCTCATACATTTTTGCAGTGGCCATATAATCATCTTGTAAAAATAGAGCTCCATTTAATGCACCTATGGATGCCCCAACTATTGCTGTTACATTTATTTTCATTTCACATAGCGCTTTCCAGATTCCAACTTCATATGCTCCTTTAGTCCCACCACCAGCTAGCACTAAGCCATATTCTTTTTCATCCATAATTTCTATTCCTTTCTCGAGTCAATAATTTAATTTTCCCCTCTTTTTTCGCTTTTATTATATATCTTCCTTTTATTTTTTTCAATATTCATTCTTAAAATTATGAAATATTTTTGACATTCGAATTAATTTATAGTATAATATGTATTATGTTAATTTGCCGATTGAAAAATATTTTTTTCAATCTTAGTAACCATTAATAACTATAGAAAAATAAATATGGAGGTAAAAATATGAGTGTTAATACTAAAGAAGCAATTTCTCTATACAAACAAGTTATTGTAGAGCATCCAATTTTAAGTCCAACAGAAGAGTTAGAATTAGCCAAAAAAGTACGGACTGGTGATAAAATAGCAAAAGAGAGATTTATATATTCCAATTTATGTTTAGTTATGCGTATTGCAAAATTATATTCTAATGTGCCAATTGATTTCTTGGATTTAGTACAAGAGGGCAATCTCGGATTATTAAAAGCTGTAGAAATGTTTGATTATACCAAAGGTTATAGATTTAGCACTTATGCTACATTTTGGATTAAAGAATTTATCCAAAAAGCAATTATTAACCAAGTGCCTTCTATACGGGTTTCTTCTTATATGAAGAAACTAATTAACAAATATCAATCCATACAAAATGCATTTTTTCTTAACAATGGCAGATATGGAACTGATGTAGAAATTTCTAACATAATGGAAATTCCTATATCTCAACTTCAAGAAATCAAATCTTTTATTTACAGCACAGTCTCTATGTATTCTCCTATATCAACAGATGAGGATACTACATTTGAAGAAATACTTAGAACTGCTGGGCCAACACCTGATGAAATGATTATGAACCTTTCTGACAAAGATACTTTAAATGATTTAATTTCCATTTCTAATTTGTCAGAAAAGGAGAAATCTGTAATTCAAACATGTTATGACCTAGAAAACAATACCATAAACTCCCTAAGGACCGTTGGAAAAAAATTAGGACTCAGTCAAGAAGGAGTTCGCTTAATTGAAAAAAGAGCATTACAAAAATTGAAATATAATGCACTTCAAAAACATAAAAATTTTTTCTTTTAGTTAAATCAAATCGGCTTCACAATGTGGAGCCGAAGTGACTACAATTTTGCCAAAATCAGATTTGTTCATATTAAAGATGTTGGTTATTAAATTTTTTTACATTCCAAAACAAGGCTTAGTATTTTACACTATTCTAAGCCTTGTTTTGTTGAATCTATTTTACATATTCATTTAATGGTTTTACTTTAAAATTTAATTCTCCAAATTCGCATGTTGGAATATATCCTGGTCTTGAATTTATAACATCTGGTATTCTGTTTACTACAGAGCCACAAGTTAATTCAACTGTTGCAGGTTTTGCTACAACTATTGTTGTATCTGGTTCTCCGTATACAGTCCATTCATTTTTATCAAATTCATCTGGAGCATATACTTTACCAATACATTCACTTTCTATAGTAATTCCTTCTTCAGTTTCTGTTGTTACAACAGCACTCATTCCTGTTGCATCTCCTGCTTTTATAGTCATTCCTAATGTTGAAGAATATAAATCTTCTTTATATGTTTGTGGTACACATTTTTGTCTTTGTGATTTTACTGTTAGTCCTAATTTTTCACATAACCATCCATTTACATTCCACATATATGATGGTAAATATTCTCCACTTTCTATTATTTGTTGTCTTTCTTCATCATTTATTCTATCAACTGATGCAACCTCTTTATCAAAATCTTCTAAAGTAAGTCCTGCACCATGTGCTTTTGCTAAAGCTATTCCGTATTCTTCTACATTATAGCTTGAACTTCCTTTAATTTTTGTTATTTTTTGTGTTGAACCCGCAATTGATGAAATTAGTTGTCCCCAATATATATCTTGATATCCACTTCCTGTAATTGTGCAATTATTCTTTTTTGCTAATTCATCTATTTTATTTGTTAATGTTGGATTTGAATTTTCTGGATAAAATGCTTCTTCACATGTTGTGATTGCATTTATTCCTAATTCAGCACATAACATTAATGGATTTTCCAAATCTTTTATTAAACTCATTGTTGTTACTATTGCTATATCAGGTTTTACTTCTTGTAACATTTCTCTTGCATTTTCTGCACTTGTTACTACTACCCCTTTGTTTTCTGTTCCCAATATTTCTCCAATATCTTTTCCAATTACACTTGGATTTACATCAATAGCACCTACTATTTCTGCTCCTTTTTCATACACATATCTCATTGTGTATAAACTCATTTTGCCTACTCCATATTGAACTACCCTAATTTTTCTTTCCATTTGAAAGACCTCCATTTCTGCCAATTCTGGCTTGCAAAATTTTGCTTTAAATTACATCTTTTGCAATTTATTGCTAAACACATTTTATCAATATTGTTTCCATTTTTCAAGTTATTATAAAAAAATTTATTGCAATTGCTTGACATTTACATAATAAAAGTTTTATAATATAAAAGTTACAATGTAAATACATTAATAGGAGGTTATTTAACATGAACACTGTTTGCAACAGGGAAACTTTAAAACGGTATCTAGAAGCAAATAATTTGGATTTAATTCTTCTTAAATCAAGATTTTTAAATGATTTATTTAGTGAACATCGTTTTATTAATAATGGATACTTTTGTATTGTTTTTGATGAAGCTTCAAATCAACTAACATCTTGCATAAATTCATATTATCAAGGCTTTACCAAAAACATGTCGAACTTTCGTATAGAAACTGATTGTTTCGGCTTTAAAGTAACGGAAATTTTTAAATGGGATTCCTTAGATCCTAACAGCAATCCTAATGATATTGGAAACGAGAATAATAGTGCAGTAACTATTAAATATAATGCTACTGTTACTACTTATTTTTTAAATAGATATGGAAAATATACAAAATCTAATATCCAAAAATTTAAAGAGAATTCTACAGAAGCTCTTGAAAAAAGACTTAAAACTCTTTTTCCTAAGAAAAATTTTCATTCCATTACCACAAAACGATTTTCTAATCACAAAAATGAATTTAATTGTTTTATAAGTAGTTTAATTCCAAAAATGTGAATAACTATGTCCCAAAAGAAGTCAAAAAATTTTTTAAACTTCTTTTGGTGTAATTTATTAATTTTATTTTTCAAAAATTGTTGACATCAACACATAAATATGATATTATATTTATTGTCAGTTAAAGATGCGGATGTGGCGGAACTGGCAGACGCGCTGGTCTTAGGAACCAGTGTCAACGACGTGGAGGTTCAAGTCCTCTCATCCGCACCAATGACGTATCTGTTCGAACTAATAAAACAGATAGATACAAAAATCAATCAGAAAATAAATCTGGTTGATTTTTTTGTTGTCTAAAAACAATATAAAAAGAATGTCTAAAACAGAGACTTGAATTTATATGTGAATTTGCTAAAGTTACCCCTACTTTTATAAATGGTAGCATT